>CAZWMF010000150.1:0-4053 GCA_964634535.1 uncultured Opitutaceae bacterium
CTCGGACCCCGACCTCGGACCCCGACCTCGGACCCCGACCTCGGACCCCGACCTCAATCTCCGGGCCGGAGCTGAGGGAAGAGGATCACGTCGCGAATGCTCTCCGCCCCGGTCAGGAGGATGCACAGCCGGTCGATTCCGACGCCCATGCCGCCGGCCGGGGGCATGCCGTGCTCGAGGGCCAGCAGGAAGTCCTGATCGATGCTTTGCTTCTCCTCGCCCGCCTGGCGCTCGAACATCGCCCGTTGCGCGTCGGGGTCGTTCTGTTCCGAATAGGCCGGGGCGATTTCCATGCCGCCGATGCACAATTCGAAGACGTCCAAGGTGGTCGGATCCTCGCGATTGACCTTGGCCAGCGGGCAAAGCTCGGTGGGCAGGTTGAGGACAAAAGTCGGCTGGATCAGGTTGGGCTCGATCTTCTTCGAGAAGATCTCCTGCGTGATTTCAAAATCCTCCCAGTGCGGCTCCACCTTGAGACCCAGTTTTTCGGCGGCGGCCGCGTGTTCGGCCTTGGATCGGGTGAACCAATCGGGATCTCCGGTCTGCTCGCGAATCAGATCCTTGTAGCGGGCCTCGCGCCACTCCCCGCCAAAATCGATCTCCTGGCCGCTCGCCGGATGCGGCACCCGATTCGTGCCCAGCACGTCCCGGCAGAGCGTCTGCAAGAGTTCGCGGATGAGCGCCATCATGACCCGGTGATCGCCGTAGGCCTGGTAGAGTTCGAGCATGGTGAACTCCGGATTGTGCCGCCGCGATATTCCCTCGTTGCGAAAATTCCGTCCGATCTCGTACACCCGGTCGATGCCGCCCACCAGGAGGCGCTTGAGATAGAGCTCTAGCGAAATGCGCAGGAAGAAGTCGACTCCGAGCGCCTGATGATGGGTGACGAAGGGCCGGGCGGCCGCGCCGCCGGCGACCGCTTGAAGAACCGGGGTTTCCACCTCGAGAAAGCCGCGTTCGTCCAGGAAGCGCCGAATCGCTGAAACCAGACGCGAGCGCAGCAACAGCCGGCGGCGGGACTCGGGATTGACGATCAGATCGAGGTAGCGCTGGCGGTAGATCTGCTCGGGATCGGTCAGCCCGTGCCACTTTTCCGGCAACGGCCGCAGCGCCTTGGCCACGAGCACGATCGCCGTCGCTTTCACCGTGACCTCGCCGGCCTTGGTCCGGAACAAGGTGCCCTGGGCGCCCACGATATCGCCCAGGTCGAGCTTCTTGAAGGCGGCGTAGGCCTCGTCGCCGAGGGTGTCCTTGCGGATGAACAGTTGGATCTGCCCCTGCTGGTCCAGGATCTTGGCAAACTGGCTCTTGCCCATGTCCCGGATCACGACGAGCCGGCCGGCCACGGCCACCGGCACCATGTAATCCTGACCGTCGACGTAGGCCCGCACCGCGTCCTGGCTGAAATGGGAGGGCGCAAACTCCGCGCGGAACGGGTCGATTCCGGCCACCCGGAGTTCGGTCAGCTTCTGGCGCCGGACCGCGTGCTGGTCATGGGTGATATCGTTAGGGATTTCGCTCATCAGAAGGCAAACCGGACACCCTGAGCGGCGCCCTGGCCAGCGGCAATCGCAAAGCGGCCCGCCAAAATCCTGTGGCAGTGCGGGCCAAATCCCGTAGGGTGAGGCGACGATGAGTGAGTCAAACCGCAAACCCGCCTGGCTGCGGGCCCGCCTTCCCGGCGGACCGGGTTATACCTCCGTGCGCAAGCTGGTCGACGACAACCGGCTGCACACGGTCTGCCAGAGCGCCCAATGCCCCAACCTGGGCGAATGCTGGTCTCGCAAGACGGCCACCATCATGATCCTGGGCAACATCTGCACGCGCTCCTGCACCTTCTGCGCGGTCCAAACCGGGCGTCCCACCGAGTTGGATCTCGGAGAGCCCGCCCGCGTGGCCGATGCGGTCGCGCAAATGGGTTTAAGGCACTGCGTGCTGACGAGCGTCGCCCGCGACGAATTGACCGACGGCGGCGCCGCGGTCTGGGCCGCCACGATCCGCGCCGTCCGCCGGGCCAACCCCGGCACGGCGATCGAGGTCCTCGTGCCCGACTTCAAAGGCCGGACAGCCGATGTCGACACCGTGCTCGAAGCCAAGCCCGATATCTTCAACCACAACGTTGAGACCGTGGAGCGCCTGCAGAAGCCGGTGCGCGTGCAGGCCCGCTACGACCGCTCGCGCGCCGTTCTGCGGCACGCCAAGGGCCGGGGATTTACGATCAAGACGGGCATCATGCTGGGGCTGGGCGAACGACCCGACGAGGTCGAACAGACCCTGCGCGACCTCGCGGCCGACGGCATCGACATCCTCACGATCGGGCAATACCTCCAGCCGACCGCCCAGCACCTGCCGGTGGACCGTTGGGTGACGCCCGAGGAATTCGTCCACTGGCGCGACTTCGGCCGGTCGATCGGTTTTGGGGTGGTCGAGAGCGGGCCCCTGGTGCGTTCGAGCTACCATGCCGACGAGCAGTCGAGCAGGTACACCGGGATAAATCTGCAGACCGGCTAGCCGGCATCCTTCGCCGTTTCCGGCGAGTCCGGCGCTTTGTCCGCGTCGAAGGCGCGCGACCCAACCGTGCAAAAAACCGGCCTGCGGCGAACCGCAGGCCGGCCACAACTTCGCAACCCATCGGCGTCCCGGGATGTCCCCGGGCGGTGACGGGCACTAGCAGGGGATCGGCTGGTCAGCCGATCAAGGTTTGCCACTGGCGGTCTTTCGCCTCGGTGGCGGCCTTCAGGGCGCCCCGGGCGACGTAGTCCTTGTAGTTCTCGCCGAGAACCTGGACACGCGGTCCTTCAAATCCTTCCTCGAGCAGCTTGGCCTGGAGGGCGACGCCGAAACCCTTGATGAGGCTGCCGCCGCCGGTGATGATGACGTTCTGGAGCAATTCCGGGACGGTCTCGGGATTGGCTCGCTTGATCAACTGGCAGGTCATCGCAAAAACCCGGTTCAGCAGAGCGTCGCAGCCGGCGCCCACCTGTTCGGTGATGTCGAGTTTGCGCGGCTTGCCGCCTGCGATCACCGTGGTGACGGCCGGCGTGACGGCGTCCTGGGCCAGGACATAGGAGTGCTTTTCCTTGATCTCGCGGATGCGCGCCAAGGTCAGTTCACAGTCCGGATAGGAGGCCATGATCCGCTCGAAGATGATCTGGTCGACCGCGTCGCCGGCAAACGGCTCGCTCAACTGGTCGTCGACCGTGGGATAGTGACCCTGCACCAAGCAGACGTCGGTCGAACCGGCGCCGATGTCGATGTACAGCGAATTGATGACCGGATCCTGGTACTTCAGATCGCTCAACCGGGATTCGTCGCGGTAGCCCAGGGCCGCGAGGAACGGCTCCGGGATGAAAATGACTTTGGAGAAGACGCCCTGCACGGCGGTCCGGGCGCTTTCCCGGGCGGCCAGGTCGGAACTCGCCGGCATGCCGATCACGGCGCGGACGTCGCTCTTGGTCTCGCCCAGCCGGCTGCGCAGGTGCTGGGCAAACAGGCGGGCAGCCTTGGGGTCGGCGATCACGCCGCCGCTCAATGGACGGACGATATTCAGATGGCGGCGATATTTGAGGGCCTCGGCTCCGAAGAGAACCTGGGCGTCGCCCGGCAGCACGCGGCTGAGGACGTTCTCGGGGGCGTAGCCCACCACGGTCGGAATCTGCTCCTGCAGAATGGTGCGGGACCCGACGGCGCTGCGGGGGGAGGCCATGAGGCACGTGGTGTTCGTGCCCCAGTCGAGACCCACGAGCAGGGTCTCGGTGTCGGTCGAAGCCCGTTCGTCGATGACGATCGGGTTCAACTTCGTGGTGCTTTTGCTGAGGATTTCAGTCTTCACTTTGGATACGGACGGATTGCGATTTGTGGTTTGGGGGAGGAGTTCAGGCGCACAGCGCGGGCTGGGCGGCGAACTTCTCCGCGAAAAGTTCAGGGGGCGGCGAGATCGTGCGGCGGACGGGCAGCATGGCCTCGCCCATCATCTCGAATTCGGCCTCGGCGCAGGCGTCGATCATGTCGACGATGCTGCCGATCGGCACCTCGAACGCCGATGCATACCCC
>CAZWMF010000150.1:4063-8462 GCA_964634535.1 uncultured Opitutaceae bacterium
CACCTGCCGGCGAAGCTGGACGGGACCGCTGCTCTCGGGATGGGCGAGGCCCGCCCGGGCCGAACGGCCCAAGCGCGCGCACACTTCCTCGACGATCATGCGGCGCTGGATAAAGCCCATCTCGACAGTTTCCTGGGCGCGATCGAAGAGTTCGCGCAGCCGTCGCTGACACGTGTTCACCGGCAAACCCGAGCGGGCCGACCAGGAGCGAATCAGCGGCGGCAGGGTCTTGCCCAGAACCTCCACCACGCGTTGCTCGCGGCCCTCCCGGCGGAGAATGCAGGCCTCAAAGGTCCACCGAACGATCTCATTCCAGAGAAACCGGGCGTCGGCGGTTTCTGCGAC
This sequence comes from uncultured Opitutaceae bacterium, assembly GCA_964634535.1. Lineage (GTDB taxonomy): Bacteria > Verrucomicrobiota > Verrucomicrobiia > Opitutales > Opitutaceae > Palsa-1447. The sequence goes on from CAZWMF010000150.1 coordinate 4,409, forward strand.
GGAGGTGCTGGAGGTGGGCATGAATGACAGGGGCAGAAAGGAGTCTTCGTGAAAGCAAAGGCTATGCCACTGATACAAACCATTGTATTTCAATTAACTATGACACTGTATCTGCGAGATTTTCCCAGTTCGCCCTTCGACGGCACAAAATGCCTAGCCCGGATGGCGGATTGGGTAGTGTTGCGTCGCAAAAATAGCGTGACAGTTCCGAGCGGCATTTGCTCGGGGGCAAGGCGCGTCAGGAGGGGGTATCCCCAGCGGGGCTGACGCAACGCAGCCCACGAGCAAAAGCCGCCGGAAATGGCATGCTATTCGTGCGACACTACACTAGTCCTAGTGCCATGACCCGGCGAGAGATCGTTGCGAACTGGCTGCCTCGTTATACCGGTCTGGATATCAAGGCCTTCGGCGCGTACGTGCTGCTGACCAATTTTCAGCACTACGTGGAATTGTTCGCGCAGATGCACGGCGTGCCCGTCACGGGCCGCGACAAGCCGATGCCCAGCGCGACCGCCGGCGAAATCTCGATTGTCAATTTCGGCATGGGCAGCGCCACCGCGGCGACCGTCATGGACCTGCTGAGCGCCCTGCCGCCCAAGGCGGTGCTCTTCCTGGGCAAGTGCGGCGGCATCAAGCACCGGGCGGAAATCGGCGACTTAATCCTGCCGATCGCGGCCGTGCGCGGCGAGGGCACGAGCAACGATTATTTTCCACCCGAAGTGCCTGCCCTGCCGGCTTTCGCCCTGCAAAAGGCCATCTCGACCACGATCCGCGAGCACGCCCGCGACTACTGGACCGGCACGGTCTATACGACGAACCGCCGCGTGTGGGAGCACGACGACGATTTCAAAAAATACCTCAGAAAGATCCGCGTCATGGCGGTGGATATGGAGACGGCGACCATCTTCATGACGGGCTTCTTCAACGAGATACCCACCGGTGCCCTCCTGCTGGTTTCCGACCAGCCCATGCTACCCGAGGGCATCAAGACGGCGGAGAGCGACCAGCGCGTGACCGACGCCTACGTGGCCGACCATTTGAATATCGGCATCGACGCGCTGAAGCAGCTGATCAATCAGGGCCTCACGGTCAAGCACCTGCGGTTCTAGAGCAGTTTCAATCGGACTGTAGCCGTTATTTGCAGGTCATCGCCCTCTGAGAGACAGCATTCGGAACGGCCACAGTCTTTTTGAAAATGCTCTAGCCCAACGCTAGGGCAGCACCTCGGCCGTAAATCGGCGAAACACGGTCTGGTCGCCCAGGTGAAGCTCCACCCAGAACACGAACCGACCCGGATCGGATAAGCGGAAGGCGAAGGTCAGGGTCGGATTGCGCGGATCGGGCGGAGCGCCCTCGGACGAGCGCAGCGGAAATTTTGCCAAGGCGGACAGGCGCTCGTCGAAAACCAACAGATCGGCCCAGACGCCGGCGATCGGCTGCAAGAGGACCGGGCCGCCGTCCGCTCGGGAGATCCGGACATTCACCGCCAGGGGCTGGCGCGCGAATAGCCGGATGGGCGCCGTGTCGATCGTGAAGCGGTAGCCATCGGTCTCCGCGCGCGCTAATTCATTCCGGGCATCCGCGGCCGACGAACGATCGGCCGCGCCGGGCTCACCCAGGTCGGCGGTCGCGTACATTTCCCGTCCCGTCGCCGTCGGCGTGAAATCGGCGAACGCCCGATAGGCGCGGCCCGCTGTCGGATGGAAGGAGAAGAGCCATTGCCCGGGCCGACTCTCGAATGGACTCGCCTCCGCGATCTGGTCGAGCGCGCGGTCGACCACGAAAACCCGGAGGGTGCGGCCCTCCGTGATCGCCAGATCCTCCCGCCGGATCGGCTGGCCGCTCGCCGTGCGCAGGGTCAACTCGGCCGCGCCGCCGGATGCCGATGGCCAAGCGACCTCGAGCGTCGCCGGCCTCGGCGCCGCCGTGGTCGCGGGCAGAAACCGCGGGTGGTTGGGATCGCAGAATTCGAGGGCGTCGAAACCGCCGACCACGAAGTCGGTCGGGCTCAGGTCGCGCCGGCCCGCGAACTGGTTCAGAATGACCACGAGCCCGATCGCGCCCAGCGTGATCAACCAAATTTGCCCGCGGGTGCGGCGCGCGGCGGCGACCGTCTCGGGCGGCGACGGATTCATGACCGGTGCATGCGCGCGACAAATTCGGCCGGCTCCCACGCGCTGCCATCGGCCCGCCAGATGATCTTGCCCTTGGCGTCGATGAGCAGCGTCACCAGCGTGTGCTTGGCCACGCCGCCGGAAAAGTCCGCGATCACGCCAAACTGCGTCAGGAGATCGCGCACGGCCCCATCCGGACCGGTGAGAAACGAAAAGTTCCGCGTATCGATGCCGCGATCGAGCGCGTAGTCCTTGAGCACGCCGGGGGTATCGTAGTGGGGATCGAGCGTGATCGACACAAATTCGATATTCCGGATGCCCTGGTCGCGGGCCCGCTCCTGGGCTTCGCGCATCTTCGCGGTCGACAGCGGGCACATGTTGGCCAGGGGACAGCGCGTATAGATAAAATTCAGCATGATCTGCTTGCCGCGAAACCGGCCGCTCGACACCACCCGCCCGTCCTGGTCGTACAGCGTAAAATCGGGCATGCCCTCCCCCACCTCGCGGTAGGCTTGATCGCCCCGGTCGTGGGTATCCTCGCGCAGGGCCCGTTCGCCCGCCGCCACCGCGGCCGCCGCCGCCGGGTCGTCCGGCCAGATGCCATCCAGCCGGGGCTCCGCCCCGGGGCGCTCGATCACCAATTCGGCCCGAATGAACTCCCCGGTATGCAAAACGGCCGCCTGGCCGGCGCTCACGGGAAATTCCATGGTCATGGCCGGCATGAGCCCGGGCACCGCCTCGTGGGCCACGGTCACGACATGCCTTCGGGCATCCACCGCCATCACTTCGCCGTGCAGCGGGTAGCGCTTTTCGGGATCGGGTGCCTCGTGCCGCACGCACCCGGCGACCGCGATCGCGATCCCGCCCAGCAAGCCAGCCGCCCGCCATTTGCCCAGGGACAGATTCCGATCCATGCGCCTACCAATCAACCGGTGGAATAATTTGTCAAAGGGTTTGCGGCGGACCCGGGCGGCGGTATCTGATGAACCCTCGGTTTCATCCGCGCTAACCATGGAGTCCGCATCCCGTCCCACCCGGCCTTCGATCCACCGACCGGCGCTCGCCGTCTTTGCCGCCTTTGCCGCGGCCTGGGTGTTCGTGCTGATCACCCTCGGCGCCTTCACGACGAGCATCAACGCCGGCATGGCGTTTGCCGACTGGCCGCTGTCCAATGGCTCGCTCAATCCCGCCGGCTGGCTGCACAATGTCTCCGAATTTGCCGAGCATTCGCATCGGCTGAGCGCCGGCCTCATGACCGTGCTGACCGCGATTCTGGCCTCCTGGATCTGGCTGGTCGAACGGCGGCGGTGGCTGCGCCGGCTCGCCCTGGTCGCGGTGGCGCTCGTGGTCTTGCAGGCGCTCGTCGGCGGATTGCGGGTGCTCTTCGAACCCGCGCAGGTGGGACCGCTCGACACCACCGTCGGCCAGCTCTTCGCCATGCTCCACGCCTGCCTGGGCCAGGCTTTTGCCTGCGTGCTGATTGCGCTGGCCCTGGCCTGCTCGCGCCGGTGGATCGAAACGCCCTACCCGGTCGCCTGCCGCCTCCGCCGCTGGGGCGCCTTCTGCTGTCTGTTGCTCTTCGTCCAGTTGGCGATCGCGGCCGTGATGCGCCACAGCTTCGCCGGGCTCGCCATCCCGTTCTTTCCCTGGTCGGGCCCCGACCACCGTCTGCTGCCCATGATCTGGGGCTTCAAGATCGAAATCCACTTCGCCCACCGGGTGATGGCGGCCCTGCTCGCGGTGGCCCTGCCCGTGTTTGCGGTGCGCATCTGGCGCGACCCGGGCTGCACCGTCGGCATGCGCACGGTCGCCTCGCTCTTGATCAGCCTGCTCGTCGTCCAAATTCTCCTGGGCGCATCGATCATTTGGACATTCCGCAATCCCGAGGAGACGACCGCCCACGTGCTCGTCGGCGCGCTCGTCCTCGTCATCACCTTTTG
>CAZWMF010000151.1:0-8456 GCA_964634535.1 uncultured Opitutaceae bacterium
GGACGGTCGCGATTGGTCTCGACTTGACCGAGGGCCTGCCCGCCCTCATGGCCGATCAGAACCAGCTGCAGCAAGTCGTCCTCAATTTGTGCGTCAACGCCCGGGACGCCATGCCGGCGGGCGGGACCATCACGGTCACCACCTCGCTCAAGCCCGGTCGTTCGATCATCCGCGCCGACGTGGACCGCGAGCGGGCGTATGTTTGCCTGGCCATCACCGATACCGGCACCGGCATGAGCCCGGAGGTGCAAGCGCGGATCTTCGAGCCGTTCTTCACCACGAAGGAGGGCAACAAGGGCACCGGCCTCGGCCTCGCGGTGGTCTACGGGATCGTCGTCGGACACCGCGGATTCATCGACGTGGAAAGCACGCCCGGCCAGGGCAGCACCTTCCGTATCTACCTGCCCGCGGCCGAGGTGGTCGCCGCCGTGCCGGTGGCGCCGTCGACCTCCGAATTCCCGGGCGGCACCGAATCGCTCCTCGTCGTCGACGACGAGGATCCGCTGCGCAAGCTCCTGCAGACGGCGCTCACCCGCAAGGGCTACCGCGTCACCTGCGCCTGCGACGGCCTGGAGGCCATCGACTTCATCATGAATGCGAACGTGGGGCTCGAGGGCGTTCTGCTCGACCTGAACATGCCGGGGGCCTCGGGCCTGGGCGTGATGAAAGTGATCAAGCAGCACCGGCCCCATTTGAAGGTCATGATCATCAGCGGGCACCTCTCCGGCGAAGCGCGCTCGGAATTCGAACAGCTCGGACAACGCGATTTCATGAGCAAACCGTACACCCTCGACGAGCTCGGGCGGCGCCTGCGCCGCCTCCTCGACCGCGACCACCCGGAGGCCCCGGCCAGCGAGTCCGCCGGGTCGGTTCGGACCTCGGTGGGCGTTTGACTCCCGCGGACTATTACGAGCCCTGATTAGGCGAAGATAGGGGTAAAGTCGGCCGGTCGGGGCGTCGATTAAATCTTGGGCAATTAGAACATCCGTCGCAATGCATCGACGTACTCGCAATGAATCAACGTGCAAACGTGCCGGTCTCGGCGCGAAGCCGGAGGACACAACTCTTGTTGTCCCTGCTTCTGCCGATATTGGCCGTCCAAGTCGCACAAAGTACGGCTCCGCCGCTGAAGGCCGATGGTGGCTACACGACTCCCTATTTGCATATCACCGGTCCGCCGCCGCTTCGCTTTCAGGAGCCCGCTCCACCGCCCGAAGCCTCGGCCAGTCCGCTCTCTGCGGGCTCCCGATCCATCGACGGGAATGCGAAGCCGGTCATCGTACGATCACCGGGTTCGGGAGCTTCGGCGTCGGGCTTGCCCGGCGCGCCGGAAGCTCCCACGAGATCGGACGGAACGGCTCCGGGATCTCCGCCTGCGACACCTCCCAACCCCAATGGTCCGCCACCTCTGTTGCCGGACGACGGGGGCGCGAAGGTGAAGCCGGAGGATTTCCTTCCGTTCTTCCAGTTTCCGGAGGGCGGTCGTAACGAGTCGGCGGGGACGGTTCCCGTTCCCCCCAAACCCGGTACCCTGCCCCCGAGCTCGGCCAACTATCAACAGCAATGATTCACCGTCCGTCGGCTCCCCGTCGCGTCTCCGGTCTGCGAAGCGCACTTGCCTTGTGCTGCTTCGTCGCCGGGGACTCCTCGGGGGTCCGGGCGGTGCCCGCGAACCCGCCCGCCAAGTCGGAGCTTGGCGGCGCGGCTGTGCGGCCCACCCCGGCCGCCAACCCCACGCAGTCGACCGGCCCCGCGCCAGCCGTTCTTCCGCCGCCCGCTTCCCCGACCCAGCCCCCGCCCGCGCCCGGAGCCAATTCCCTTCCGGCCGGAAATAAATCGCCGGCCGCCGTGCCCGCCGCAACCCTGGCCGGGGCGTCACCCACTTCTCCCGCTGCCCCCAGCCCAACCCCGGTCACCACTGCGGATCTGACGGCCGCGAAGTCCGCGGCACCCACCTTGGCCGCCGACAACGCCAGTCCGGCCGTGGAAATTCAAGGCCTCCTGCGGCTCGGCACCAAGCTGGCCGAGCGGGGCGACTATTCGACGGCCGAAATCGCCTTTTGGCAGATTCTCCATCGCAAGGACGTACCCGTCGCCGATCAATTCAGCGCGCTTCTCGGCCTGGCCCGGATGTACCGCAAGGAAAACTCCCTGACCAAAGCGGTGGCCATCTACGAGCGCCTGATCAAGGATCACCCCGACGAGGACCGCATCCCCGACACCCTGCTCGAACTCGGTCGGACCCTGCGCGAAATGAGCGCCTATCGCATGGCCTTCAATGCGTTCTACAGCGTCATCAACTCCACGCTGAAGTTTGGTTCGCAGGGTTTCCAGCACTACGTCCAACTCGCCCACACCGCCCAGTTTGAAATCGCCCAGACGCACTTCGAGGCGGGCGAATACGCCGAAGCCGGCGCCTATTTTCTGAAGGTGCGCAATCTGGACTTGGCCCCGCCCGACCAGGCGCGCGCCGCGTTCATGGCCGCCTACTCCGAGCAATTGGCCGGCGAACTCAACCCGGCCGTGAGCACTCTCCGTTCCTTCCTGGACGAGTGGCCGGGCGACCAGAATGCCCCCGAAGCCCGCTACCTCCTGGCCACGTTGCTTCGGCAGTTGAAACGCCCGCAAGAGGCCATGCACGTCACGCTCGACCTGCTCCGGAATGTTCACGCCTCAGACCAGGCCAATCCCCGGCTTTGGTCCTATTGGCAGCGCAAGACCGGCAACGAGATCGCGAACGACTTCTTTCAAACGGGCGATATCCTAAACGCCCTGGCCATCTACCAAGGTCTCGACGGACTCGCGCAAACCCCGGATTGGCGCATGCCGGTCACGTACCAAATCGGCCTGTGCTACGAACGGCTGGAGCAGGCCGACCGCGCCACCGCCGCCTACGAGACCGTGATCGCCGCCGGCACGCCCAAACCCAACGGCCCGCCACCGGCGCCCGAACTGGCTGACCTCGCGCGCATGGCCACTTGGCGGCTTGCGCATCTGCGTTGGCGGGATACAACCGAACACCAGTTCAGCCAATTTTTTCACGATGACTCGGGCGATCCATCGACGGCAGAACCGCCGAACGGGGCCCCGTCGATCAACGACCCATCCTCGCCCCCGCCCACATGACCTCGCTGGAAGCGCTTCTGCAGCACCGCCAGATTTGCGATCAATTGTATGAGGCGGCACTCGCGGAAGGCCGCTTTCTGCAGCAGCACCGACGCCCGCCCGAGGCCGCGATGCTCCAGCACAAGCAGGATTTGCTCCAGCGCATGGACGAGACGCTGGCCGCCCTGCGCGCCGCGCCGCACACCGATACCCGTCATCCGGAGATGCGCGCCGCCCTCGATCAGACCCGTTCCCGCATTCTCCAGATCATGCAGATCGAGAAGGAGAACGAGCAGTTGATCCTGCGCTTCAGCTTGAGCCGTGGGCCCGCCGAAGCGGACGCGGCACCGGCCGCCGCCCCCGGCATGCTGCAGAAGATTTACGCCAAGCACGCCTAGCGCCCGGCGCCGGCCAATTGCTTTGACCCGGGCGCCGGTTCCGCCCAGGTTGCGCGTCCCATGCCCATGACTCACGCGGAGATCAAGGCAGCGCTGCTCGCCTCCTATGAGACCGACGGTGGCATCAACCACCTCGATGGCGTCAATCTTCCGGCTCAGGATTCGATCAGCGAACTCGCCCGCAACCTCATGCACCTGCTGTTTCCGGGTTTTTTCGACGAACGGCCCCTGCGCAAGGAGGACGTCCCGGATCTGGTGGACACGCTGCTCGCGCAGGTCGAGCGCCGCCTCGGCACGGAAATCGAGAAGAGTCTGCGCTTCGGCCGCGATCCCGACCCGGGCCCGCGCGCCCGGGAAATCACCGCGGCCACCCTGGAACGACTCCCCGCGCTGCGCAAACTGGCCCAGACCGACGTGACCGCGGCCTACCAGGGCGATCCGGCGGCCGGGACGATCGAAGAAATCATCCTGGCCTACCCCTGCATCCTGGCCATCACCATTCAACGGATTGCCAACGTCCTCTACCGCATGGGCGTGCCGCTCCTGCCGCGCATGATGACGGAGTACGCCCACGAACGCACCGGTTGCGATATCCACCCCGGCGCCACGATCGGGCCCTATTTCTTCATCGATCACGGCACCGGCGTCGTCATCGGGGAAACCGCCCACATTGGCGAACGCGTCAAGCTCTACCAAGGGGTCACCCTGGGTGCCAAATCATTCACCACGGATGACAAGGGGCTTCCCGTAAAAGGCGTGCGCCGCCATCCGACCCTTGGAGACGGCGTCATCGTCTACCCCGGCGCCACGATTCTCGGTGGCGACACCGTGGTCGGCGCGGAGTCGATCGTGGGCTCGAATGTCTGGCTCATGCAGTCGATCCCGCCCAACAGCATCGCCTATTACCAAGGCGACCAGGCTTCAGTGGTGCGGCCACGCCAGAAGAAAGATCCGTTGTTGGGCCAGGCGGGCGGCGCCGATTGGATGATCTGACCTCCGGGGTATGCCCGGCGAGCGAGCGCTCAACGAACATTGTCCGGCCCCAAAGCCTCCAACAAGGGCTGCAGGTGGCTCTCGAACGCCCGCCACCGTCCCACCGAAGTCCGGTAGACCTGCTGGCGTACCTGGTAGGAACTCGCCGTGCGGACCGGTCGCGGGTTCCTGTGATAGGCGAGGCAGTCGGGATTCCAATCCAGGCCACAATACGCAATCAATTGGCGGGACTGATCCTCAAAATCGGCTACCAACTTCTCGTATTCGACCTCGAACATCGCCCCCGCAGGCAGCGTCCGGCGCCAGTGCTCCATCAGCGCCTGGTACCCCCGATAGTATCGGCCGAGTTCACTCAAGTCATAAGTATGGAATAGACTATGGGTGAATAGGTTGGAATAGCATGAAACACAGGTATCGACCGGATTGCGCATCACGTGGATCAGGCGGGCACCCGGCAGCGCGAGGTGGATGATCCCCGCAAGACGAAAGTTCGACGTCATCTTGTCGGTAACCCGGTCGGCCTTCGCCAATGGCTCGATGCGGTCGAGATAATCCTGCCCGAGCCTGCGCCAATCCTCTCCCGACATTGCCCGAAGCGCGTCGATGAGGGGGGGACCCGGCCGAATTGAACCAAAACGGATGTGGAAAATGTGTTCCAAATGCGGCAGTTCACCGCCCCCGACCACCCTTGGATGGCTGGCAATGATTTGTTCGACCAAGGTCGTGCCGGACCGGGGCATGCCAAACACAAAAATTGGCTGGGCCGACGAGGCGCCGCATCCGCGAAGGCGTGCGAGGAGATCGGGTTGGATCGCATCCCGGATCGATAAGAACTCCCCCATCGTCTTCGCCTCGTCATACACAATATTCCTGCGGTGCAAAGCGTTACCGTACTTCAAATGCTTCATTGACCGCGCGAGATCGCCCGCGTCGGCCGATGCCTTTCCCAGGGCGAAATGCAGGTTGATCTGATCGGCTTCCGTGAGCGACGCCATGTCCTCGGCCATCTCCAGCATCGCGGCCAGATGCGGGTCGCCCGCAGTGTAGCGCTTAAAACTCGCGAGGTTGCGGTGGAACTCCATGCGGCGAGGCGCCAGGGCCACCGCGCGTTCGAACGATCGGATCCCCTCGTCCAGACGGCCCACTTCCGTCAACGCGTTGCCCAGGTTATTCAAGGCCTCGGGATAGTCCGGGCGAATACGCAATGCCTCCTCAAAATGGGCAATCGCCGGCGGCATGCGATTGAGCGCCTGCAGCGCCGTCCCGAGGTTATTGTGCGCCTCCGAAAAGTCGGGCATCAGTTCGATCGCCTTTTCGTAATAGCGAATCGACGTCTCGGTTTCTCCCAAAGCCTGCAAAGCCTCGCCGAGATTGCCATAGGCCTCCGCGAATCCCGGGGCCGTTTCGATGGCCGTCAAGTAATGGGCGACCGATTCCTTCGTCCGCTTCTGGCCGCGCAGCGCATTACCTAGATTGTAATGCGCTTGGCCGTTCTTCGGATTGATTCCTAATGCTCTATGAAAACTGGCGATCGCCTCATCGCTCCGGGCAGCATCCTGGAAAGCCATGCCAAGATTGTTGTGCGCCTCCGATACGCCGGGCTCGATTTCGATCGACCGCGCGAGGAAAACGATCGCATCGGCCGTGCGCCCGGCCTGTAGGCTCGCGAGCCCCAACTGCCGATTCGCGGCAGCATCTGCGGGCCTGACCGCAAGCACCTTGCCGAAGCACTCGGCAGCGGCGTCGAAGCGCTTCAAGGCCATCAAAGCCACGCCCAAATTGAACCGAGCATCGACCAATCCGCCATCGAGTTCGAGGGCCTTCTCATACTGCCCGGCCGCTTCCTCGTGGAGTCGCATTTCGTTGAGCACCACACCCAGGTTGTTATGGGCCTCCGCCGAATTCAGTCCGTTTTTGATCGCCCGGCGCAACAGAATGGCCGCTTCGCTGAGCTGTCCCTGCCCGGCCCGGATCTGCCCCAGATGGTGCCAGGCCTCTCCATGCGCTGAATCCTGGGATAGCACCTGTCGGTAGAGCTTTTCCGCCTCCTTCAGATCTCCCTGCCGGTGGCAGAGAACTGCCCGAGCGAATGTGCGCTCGGACCGGGCGACGTGCATCGATTTGGGTTTGGAAAAGCCTCGCGCCATGATCGCGGGAAATGACGCACCCACAAGCCACGCGTTGCATTAAATAGCCAATAAATGGTCCTGAACGGGCTTCCGCGGTGTACTGCGCTTTCGCCGCGATCTTCGGTCGATCAGACGGGAGGCGCCAACGTCAGCATCGATAGCAACCCCGGACAAACTAACGCCCAACCCCCGAAGCCACGTCACCGGTCTTGCAAGGATGCAAGCCAGCGAGCTTTCGGGCAAAAAACGGCCCCCGGTAAATCATCCCGGTATAGACTTGGATCAGGGTCGCCCCGGCATCGAGTTTCTCCTGGGCCGATTCGACATCCATGATACCGCCGACCCCGATGATCGGAAGCCGTCCGGCGGTCGCTTTCGCGATATACCGAATGACCTCCGTCGACCGACTCCGGAGCGGCGCGCCACTCAAGCCACCGGTCTCGCCACAGGTCGCAAATGCCGGAGGCCGTTCGATCGTCGTATTGGTTGCGATCACACCATCCAGCGAAAACGTGGATATAACACTTAAGATATTGTCGATCTGATTGTTGGAAAGATCGGGTGCGATTTTGAGCAAAAGCGGTATCCGTCTCCGCCCCGGTTGCGTGGCGCGCGATCGGTTGACATCGGTGATCGCCGCCAGGAGCTCGCGCAACCTGGTCTCATCCTGCAAATCACGCAATCCCGGTGTGTTAGGACTTGATACGTTCAAGACCAGGTAGTCGGAAAAATCGGCCAATAGCCCAAAACTCGCCAAGTAGTCCTGGGTCGCCTGGTCCAGGTCGACGGCCTTGGATTTGCCCAGATTGATCCCCAACGGGATGGATCTTTGTCCCGGGCCCGCGTGGCGGGCGAGCCGCGCAGCCACCCAAGCTGCCCCCTGGTTGTTGAATCCCATGCGATTGATCACCGCCCGCTCCCGGGGATACCGGATGATCCTGGGGCGGGGGTTACCCGGTTGGGCCCGGGCCGTCACCGTGCCGATCTCAACGTGGCCGAAGCCCAGGGCAGCCGCCGCACGCCAAACCCGGGCGTCCTTGTCAAAGCCGGCGCCCAATCCGACCGGATTGGGGAAATTCAGACCGAACACCTGAACCGGTCGTTGGGTCGACAGCCGTCCCCAAGCTTCCAGGGCCCGGCACAAGGGCGGACAGGCCGCCAAAGCGCTCAAGGCATCAATCGCCAGCTCATGTGCCCGTTCCGGATCCAGCCGAAAGAGTGCCGGTCGAGCCAATCGTTCGTACCAAAAGCCCATGTTAGGCGACGCTGAAAGCGGCCGGACAAAACGCAACGCGCGAAACGCGCGGACTCTTCTGCTTTTTGTGCTTGTTTTTTAGGGGTCCGCTAGAACACTGCGCGTCGAAATTTGACCGAAATATGGCCAAGCCAACCCTGACTCTCGAATGGTGCGTAGTCCGTCTCGGCGAAGACCACAATTGGTGGGTCGCCGAAACCAGCGATCCCGTGCGCTGGGATGTCGACGGACTCAGCATCATCGACCCCCGCCAAGTCGCCCATTTGATCGAATTGGTCGATCCACTGCGCGATTACGGATTCGATCAGGACCTGTTCGAGGCCGCGTTCATCCCGTTCCGGATCGAGCGCGATCAGGGCAACGGGAAGGTCCGGCTGAAGCGCATCAAGGAATCGCTCTTCGAATCCGACGAGAAGCTGTTCGCCCTGCCCGATCTGCTGGACGAAGAGAACGGACCGTACGCCGACCTGCTCGACCACCTGACGCGCTGCCGGGTCAAGATGCTCAACGACCTCTTCGCGTTCGAGAGCAAGCTCACCGTCGACGAGGTCGAGGACGAGATCCGCGAGGAGCAGA
>CAZWMF010000152.1:0-527 GCA_964634535.1 uncultured Opitutaceae bacterium
GATTGAGTACCCTCGATCCGACTTGAAAGGACCGCTTCGCGGCGGATAAAGGGCCGAATCAGAAGATACGGGTTGGGCAATCTCCGGCCCTCGCCCGCAAGATTGCCCAATCGAGAATCGGCGTCGGACATCGCCCGGATCAAGCCTGGCGACCAAATGATCGAAGGTGGCAACGGATTGGGATAGAAAGCCTTGTAGCCTTTCCCGGTGTTGCGCCAGACCCCAGGTGGGGCCTGGACGTTTTCTCGTCGCGTGGGCATGACTGAAATAGGGCCATTCGTTATTTCAGTTTCAAGCATTTTACTGAAATAATCAGACCGGCTATTTCAATCCGGAATCTGACGACCTCCCGCCCTTATCGCCGCTAGTGAAATCTCACATCCCAAACAGCATGAAGAATTCGATCATGCGGCGATCCATCTTGAAGCCGGCGGCCACGCGCATTCCAGATCGGAACCTCGCCGACCCAAGCCGTGCCGAACTCTTCACCGATTTCCGAGAGGCGTCGGCCCGAGCCAATTGTTGAC
>CAZWMF010000152.1:537-4335 GCA_964634535.1 uncultured Opitutaceae bacterium
ACATGCTCAGTTCTCGATACAGACCTGTCTCGGCAAGCCGAAAACCTGCCCAAAAACCCGGACCCAATCCGGAACAGATTTCGATCTCATGGGAGAGCCATCGAACCTGATCGGGTCCAACAGCCTTTCGCAATGCGAAAGGCTGCCGCGCCGTAGCAGCGCGAAGCCGGGCTCTGACCGACCGTCTCATCCCACCCGGCCGCGGCGAAGGCTGCGACACCGTAGCACAGCGAACGGGAGTGACCGCGTACCTTGCGGCCTGGAAGGTTGGGTTTGGCGGGCATGGATCCCGTTACTTGCAAGAACGCAAATAAGAGCGAGGCTTATTTTCGTATTAGCCATAAACGATAATAATCGAGGCGCTTGTTTGCGTTCTTGTGAAGCGAAGCTGCGCCACTTGTGCAGTGCAGGTTCGATCCTCGAAATCACGCGATCCAAATGCGTTCCAGGACTCGTTACCCTATGGCGGGTTCGACCCTGATCGGGTCCACCATCCTTTCGCAATGCGAAAGGCTGCCGCGGCGTAGCAACGCGAAGCCGGGCCCCGGCGTGCAGCGCCAGCTGGTGCCCGGCGCAATCCCGCGCAACCAGCGGGATGGAGCCGGGAATATCGCCCACGCCTCGCGCCGCCGAGGCAATCTCCCGGGTTGGCCCGCCGGGCTAAAGTTTCGCTAGAGTTCCCGAACCCGGGACGACTAGTCTGGGCCATGGCCAGCCGCATCCAGCGAAGCAAAATCCAATGGGGAATCGTCGGAGCGGTCCTGCTCCTTTACGCCGTTTGGCTTGGCTTGCGCTTTTCGGCGACCCCGAGCGGCAGCGACGCCTCGGGTTATATGAACAGCGCCCGCCTGCTGGCCGGGGGCCACCTGACCACGCCCCTCCGAACTGTACCGGAACTCGGCGCGGGGTCGACCTACGCACTCGTTCCCTTGGGCTTCAACGCCGCCTCCGCGACGACGCTCGTGCCCTCCTACCCGATCGGGGTTCCCCTGCAACTCGCGCTCGCGAGCCGGCTATTCGGCTGGATCTGGGGCCCTTACCTAGTCGTCATCGGCGGGGCGTTGGGGGCGATCGGCCTCTGCTACCTGATCGGCCGGCAGTGCGGCGTCGCCCCGGCCTGGGCCTTCGCCGGATCGGGGTGCCTGGCGGTGTCGGCGGTATTCGTCTTCGGCTCCGTCCAACCCTTCAGCGACACGCTGGCCACTTTCTGGTGCTCCCTGGCGTTCTATTCCGCGCTGCGCGGCGCCGGCGGCCGCACCGGCTGGTTGGCGATCTGCGCCGGTTCGTTCGTCCTCGCGGTTCTCGTCCGGCCTCCGAGTGTTCTCGTGTTCCCGGCGGTGGTAATCGCAATCGGCCGGCCCCGACTGCTGCTGCGGACTGCGGCCATCGGGCTGCCCCTGGTTCTCGCGGTCGCGGCATACCAAGAGGCGCTTTTCGGCAGCCCATTCCAAACCGGCTACGGCAACGTTTACGCCGATTTCCACCTCGCCAATTTCGGACCCACGCTCCGCGCGTACGCCGTGCGGCTGCCCCTGCTCTTGCCCCTCTGCCTGCCGGCGGTCGTGGAGGTCGCCCGGCGCCTGCGCCGGGGCTTCAGCCGTCCGACTCTGGCGCTCACCCTCTGGGGCGTCGCCTTTGCCCTCTTCTATGCCTTTTACCGGTATACGCGAACCGACTGGAGTCTCATGCGCTATCTCGAGCCCGCGCTGCCCGCGTTCGCGACGCTCGGTGGCCTGGCGATGCAGGATCTGTGGCCGGCGGCCCCCCTGCGGCGGCGCGGGCTGGCGCTCGCCCTGATCGCGGTCAGTCTCGCGGCCAATCGGCTCGCCTTTCCCTGCCCCAACGCGCGCCGCCACAATGAGCGCTACGACCGGGCCGAGGCCTGGCTGGCCCGCGAGGCACCGCCTGGCGCCGTGATCGTTTCAATGCTCTTCAGCGGAACCGTCTATTACGCGGGCGAGCATCCCATCCTTCGTTGGGATCTGCTCTATCCAAACGACGCGCGCATGGCGGTGGCTGCGCTGACCCGCTCGGGCCGGCCGATTATCGGGCTGCTGGATGACTCGGAGTTCGCCGATCCGCGCCGGGCGCGGCTCCCCGGCACCTGGTCGAAGTTGGCTGACTTCGGCGGAGCCGGCGCCTGGCGACTCACTCCGCCGACGCACCCGTAGCCGGCGCCGCGGCGACCGGCGCAGTCGGCAGCGGCGGGCTCGGACGGTGCTGCATGGCCGCTGCCAGCATGGTGTCCACGGTCGGCAGGGGCCGGGCCACGACCAAGATCTGGTAGGCGAAAAGCCGGCGGGAGAGCCGAATCAGACCGGCCTGCAACGCCATGAGCGCCCGCCGCGGCAATCCCGGCTTCAGAACCAGCGGAACCGGCGCGGGGACGCCGATTTCCTTCTCGATAATAAAGCCCGATTCGGCTAGGAGGCGGCGCATCGACCCAAACGTGAACAGGCGGGTATGGGTCAGGTCCAAAATCCCTCGCTCGTTGTAGTTGAACTGGCCGGCGAGCAGCATGAGCCGCGGCACGATGAAACCGACGTTGCCCGTCGAAATGACGAATCGGAGGTCGAGATTCGACTGGGCGCGCAGGCGCAGATCCCGGCAGAACGCCTCGGGCGAGCGCAGGTGCTCGATGATGTCGAGCAGGAGCACGGTCTGCACGCCGTCGAGACTCCGGGGAAGGCCGCCCTGGTCCAGATCGTGCTCGTAAAACTCATCGAAGGCGTCCGCATCCGGGGGTCGCTGCCGGTCGATGCCGATCGTCCGGCATCCGAGCGCACGCAGCGGGGGCGCCAGATATCCGGGGCCGCACCCGACGTCCATCACGGTCGAGTTTGGCGGGACTTCGGCGAGGGCGAGCGAATGGGTGCTCGCGAAGTCGAGCTTGGCCAGGTAGGGCCGCGCTTCCGGCCCCCGATGGACGGCGAGGTTGGCGCGGTAGAGGAGACCGAAATCCTGCAGCCGCGCCGCGAGCGTCGCCCGCAAGACGTCCCAGGCGTAGCGCATTCCGTTTACCCGGCAAATCTCGCCGCCGTAGTGCGTCGGAATCGGGTGTTCCACGATCCGGCAGCCCGCGCGCAAGAATTGGATGATAATCTCGGTGTCGAAATGGAAGACATTGGAGTTGAGCTCAAACGGTATCCGGCCCAAGGCCGCGGTCGTGTAGGCCTTATACCCGGTGTGGTACTCGCTCAGCGAGGCGCCCAAGACGGCGTTCTGGAGGGCCGTGAGGACTTGGTTACCGATGAACTTGTGGAGCGGCATGCCGCCCTTGAGCGCCTGCCAGCGCCAGAGCATGCGCGAACCGAGCACCACGTCGGCGCGGCCCTCGGCCAGCGGTCGCACCAAATCGGGCAGGCACTCGGGGGCGTATTGCCCGTCGCCATGCAGGAGCACCACGAAATCGAAACCCCGTTTGATCGCGTAATGATAGCCGATCTTCTGGTTGCCGCCGTAGCCCTGGTTGGCCGGATTCGCCAGCACGGTCAACTTGTGCGGATAGGTCCCGGATCGCCGCAGGGCTTCCGAGCGTCCGAAGGTCTGGTCGCCCGAACAATCGTCGATCACCAGGACCTCCACGTCGTAGTCCTTCAAGGGCGGAATCCGCCCGAGAACCTCGAGGATCGTACCGTCCGCCCAATAGGCGACGATGAAGACGAGAAGGCGGGGGCGCGGGGGCGGATTCACGCTGACCGGGAGCTGAGCATTCGATTCGATGAAAGAAGAGAGCGGCCGACGGAAGTGGAGCCGCCGCGACCCGTTTGATCGGAGTCGCCTGCAGGGCGCAGACCG
>CAZWMF010000152.1:4345-6458 GCA_964634535.1 uncultured Opitutaceae bacterium
TTCTAAAACGAGCGGGACCGTGCCGTGAGTCAATGCGAAGTGGATCAAGATCATTCGGGCGGTAGCCGCCCGGCAACGGTTTGCCGGGGGGGGTTCGGGCCAGCCAATCGCAGAGATCAAAGCCCATTCGCCGGTGTGATCGCAAGCAACCTCACCCGGAGGTCAAGAACGCGGAAACCGAATGCGACGTTCGCGCCAATGGGGCCGGATGCCCGCTTGAAACTCTACTCGACCCAGGCCCGATTCTGGTCTCAACGGCATCCGCTGCACCGCTAGTCCGCGTCATAGACCTCGACCAGCGCCACTCCAGTGTCTCCGGACGCGCCGCTCACCTGGGCGGTGTACGCGCCGGGCGCCAGCGTGACGAGGATGGCCGAATCGGCGCTGGCGCTGGGCCAAGCGAACGCGCCCACCCGCGCCGCGGCCGCCTGGATGGCCGACGCATCCGCTGAAGTGCCCCACCTCGTATTCTGGGCCAAAACCGCGCCGGATGAATCGAATAGCTTGAGCGCGGGGTCCGCGAGCGTGCCGGCCACGCCAAACGGCACCAGGGCCGGCCCACTGGCGCGAATGAGAACGTTCTTCGGCTGGGCGCCACCAATGACGAAGCCCGCAATCTGGATGGCTTGAGCCGTGCCGACAAACGATCGCGTCGAAACATTGATCATGCGCACGGGCGCGGCCGGCGCATCGCCGTCGTAAACCTCAATCAAGGCGACCCCGGTGTCACCCGAAGCTCCGCTCACGAGGGCCGTATAGGCGCCGGGCGGGAGGGTCAGAAGGATGGCCGAGTCCTGGCTGCCCGCTGGCCACGAGAAAGCCCCGGTCAGGGACGCCGCGCCCTGGATGTCCGAGACGTTCGGGGCGGTGCACCACCCGGTATTCCGTGCAACCACCGTTTGGCTGGCGTCGACCAACGTCAGCGACGGATCCGCCAAGACCCCCGTCAGGCCAAAGGCGGCCAGCGACGGCCCGCTCGCGCGCACCAACACGCTCTGGGGCTGGGAGCCCGTCACGACGAACCCAGCGATTTCAATGCCCGAGCCCGTGCCGACGAACGACCGGGTCGAAATATTCATCAGGCGGTTGGCTTGGTTCGGCGCGGCCCCCGGCGGGACGACCAGAAGCGTGATGCTTTGCGCCGGCACCGTGAGAGAAACGGCGCCGGCCGAAACCGGGAGGTCGGCCAGCCGGGCAATGGCGGTCTGCGAGACGGAATTGATCTGCCAGGCCTGGGCGGTGCCGCCGACCGAGAAATTGGCGATCGCGAGCGCGACCGGGGTCGAACCCGACTGCTTGTTGATCACCATGACGGTGAGCGCCCCATCCGAAGATCGCACGGCGGCGAAGGCCGAGAGGTTATCCGGGTTGGGCGTCACCGCCGACACGCTCACGTCGCCGAAGGTCGCGTTATTGCCGTCATAGTTGCGGTAAATCTGGCTCGCCAGATAGGTGACGTATAGCGTCGCCGGCTTGGTGGACGTGTCCTTCGCCACCGTCCAGCGGGTCGCCAGGTCGAGCCCCTCTCTGCCGTAGATTCCCAGAACGTCCGCCTGCGTCGTGGCGCCGTTCAGGTTCGGCTCGTCGCCCCAATTGTACTCCGTGAATCCGATGGGGTGGCCCGGGTAGTACTTATTGACCATCGCCTTGAGCGAGGGAATCCAGTCGATGATCCGACCGTTGATCCCGATGTCTCCGTACCACTCGGGGTCCTGATAGTTCGGATCCCAGAGAATGCGCGTCTGGCGATTGCGCAGCTGTTGGCCGGCCACGCTGTCGTCGTTGCTGTTGGGTAGGTCGCTGTAGCCATGCACCGTGAAAATGTCGATGAGCGGCCCGCCCATCTGTTGCTGGTAGGCCTGGAGCTGTTGGAGCAGCCACGGATAGTAGTACGTCTGGCCATGCGCGTTGTAATCGGAAGTCGCCGCCGAAAAGCCGTTGGCTTGGTCGATGCCGCTCGCATACATGGCCCACCAGCCCCACTCCTCGGGCCCGACGATCTTCGCCTTGGGATCCACGGCGCGGATCGCCGGCGCGTAGGCGCTGATTCGGGTGAAGAGTTCCTGGGCGGTCGTGGGGTTCGGATGAACGTCGCGCTGCGTCGAGTCCCAAA
>CAZWMF010000152.1:6468-8410 GCA_964634535.1 uncultured Opitutaceae bacterium
GTTGTCGAGGATGTAGTACTTTATTCCGGCCGGGCTCGATGCGCTCCCCAGCGTATCGACGAAGTGCGCGACCCATCCTTGCTGGATGGCGGGGCTGTTCGGCACACCCGTATCATTGGGATTGTTGCCGGCGATGTTCTTTCCGGTCGCAGCGCTCACGCCGTTACCCGCGTCGGAGTTCCATGGATCGGTCGCCGTCTGCGCCCCGTACTTCTTTACGGAAAAGCCCTCCAGCGTGGTCCGCCCGGGGCCGAGGTTCGCCAGGTAGTCGAGCAGAGGGATCGTGATCAATGGCTCCGCTGCGGGGTTGGCCGACCGGGTCGCGGCGACAAACGCGTCGGCCGAGCCGCTCGGCGTACCCGGGCCGTCCGCATAGGTCTCAAAATACCAATCATTGTCCGCGGAATGAGCATCGATCTGCCAATTGTAGCGCGAGGTGGCGTTTCCGCCCCAGCGGTTGAGCGGCGCGTTGAGCGCCGCCATGTCACTCGCGTCGCCGTAACAGATCCCGTAGATGTTCGGATTGATGGGGTGCCGATTGGCATTCGCATCCACGGCTACGGTGGTCGGCGAATTCTGGGCGAGGGCCGTTGCCGCGAGGAAAAGCATGGCGGCCGAATGGCGGCCGATGCGCCGCCCTAGCCTGGCCGCGAAGCGGCGCCAACTCCGCGGTGAGCGCATGTCAAAATCCACCGTCGCCTTCCCCGAATCGCCCCCCGCATTTTGCGCATGGGCCCACGAGGCGTCGCCGCGGCGCCTGGAAAACGGCTGGGCCGATGCTGGATAGGGTGGTCAGCATCGCTGAGTCTTTCCCACTTTCGGAACGAACTCAAGATGCGCTCAACCGGAGCGTTTTTTCCGCGGCCTCACGAACGCCTTCGACGCAACCTCCCACCCGGTGCGCCGCCGCCTTAGCCCGCCGGCGATGAATCGACCGGGGCGCGGCGGGACGGCATCCGATCACCCGCGCTGGCTCGGATCCGGTGCGGCGGGCGCCGCCGCCGCGCGGCCCCCGGCGTAGTGATAGACGACGAAAGCGACCCCGAGGAGCGCCGGAATTGCTCCGACCGACCAAATGTCGATCCCAATCATCGGCCGGATCGCCCAAAGAAACACCCCAATGCCCAGTCCACACGCCATCAGGACCAATCCGGTCAGGAGGTTCTTGTTCGGGTTGGCCGCTCGTTCGCAAGTGGATCCATGCGCTCCGTCGTCCGCGTCCGGATTGAAGGGCATGGGGGGCAATTCGATCCCCTTGGCGATCGCCGCCATGCGCTGTTCGTGCCAAGCCTGCAGCAGGTCGCGGCGCCGGAGGTAGGAACAAACAATGAAGGCGATCGGAATGAGCATCCCAATGATGGGGATCAGGAGGGGCAGGACGGCCGGAAGATTGTTGAGGTTCATCGACCCATTTCTACTTCCGACATCGGCCCCGGGTTTCAAGAAATTGAAAATCGCGGAATTTTCGAATAATGAAACCTTTCGGGTCCGTCTTGAGTACCAACCCGAGGCAGACCTCCCCCGTGGATCTCCAAAGCAATCCCGACACTCAGGCCTGCCCTGAGCATGAACTCGACCTCCGCCGACTCCTGGACGAGGGGGATTTTCCCGCGGCCTTTGAGGGCATCGTGGATCAATTCCAGTCCAAGGTCTTCCGGCTCGCCTTCAGCATGACGCGGAACCGGGCGCGCGCGGAGGATTTGGCCCAGGAGTCCTTCCTGCGCGTCTGGAAGGGGCTGCCCGGTTACGACGGCCGGGCCGCGCTTTCGACCTGGATTTACACGATTGCCCGCAACACGTGCTACACGGAATTGCGGCGCCATGCGGCCCGCTTTTCGGTTTCCCTGGACGATCCGGATCAGGCCCTCTACCTGGAGGCCGATTCGGCGATGGCGGTACGGGACCGGGCCGGCGGTTCGAACCTCGACATCGCGGAACTCCT
>CAZWMF010000153.1:0-8402 GCA_964634535.1 uncultured Opitutaceae bacterium
CATCCTGACGGTGGCGGCCGCGGAAGTCGCGGTCGGCCTGGCGATCATCGTCGCTCTGTTCCGCCGCCACAAGACCGTGCAGGTGAACGAATGGAGCGAGCTCAAGGACTGATTCGCATCCCGACCGCATGACGCCCGCCCATATCGCCTTTCTCGTTCTGGTCGTGCCGATGATATCGGCCGGGTTGATCGCGTGCTTCCTGCGCCGTCGCGGCTCGCTCGCGGCGGCCGTCTCGGTGACCGCGGCCGTGCTGTGCGCCGGCGGGGCTTTCTACCTTTCGTTCAGCGGAGTCCGCTTCCAGATCGCCAAGGAATGGCTCGATTTGGGCGGGCTCACGATCTCGTTCGGCTTCAATTTTGACGACTTGGCGGCCCTGATGCTGGCGGTCGTCGTCCTGGTGGGCCTGTGCGTGCACATCTTCTCGCTCGGCTACATGAGCGACGATGCGGCCAAAGGGCGGTACTTCGGCGGGTTGTCGGTGTTTCTCTTTTCGATGCTGGGCATCGTCTTGGCCGACAATCTGTTCATGATCTTCATTTTCTGGGAGCTGGTCGGCTTCAGTTCCTGGCTGCTGATCAACCACTGGTTCGAGCGGCCGGCGGCGGCCGCCGCCTCGAAGAAGGCGTTCATCGTCAACCGGGTCGGCGACTTCGGATTCATCCTCGGGATCATCTACTGCTATTGGTCGCACGGGACGGTCAACCTGACCGATCTGGCGGTGCAGGCCGGGTCTGGCCACGTCGTCTACAGCCGGGCGATTCCCCTGCTGCTCTTCTGCGGGGCGGTCGGCAAGTCGGCCCAGCTGCCGTTGCAGGTGTGGCTGCCCGACGCCATGGAGGGCCCTACGCCGGTTTCGGCCCTGATCCACGCCGCCACCATGGTGGCGGCCGGCATCTACATGCTCTGCCGCGTGCAGATGCTCATGGTGCCCGAGGCGCTCCTGGTGATCCGTTGGATCGGGGCGGGCACCGCCCTTTACGCCGCCCTCTGCGCGATCACCCACGAGGATATCAAGAAGGTGCTGGCCTATTCGACGCTGTCCCAATTGGGCTACATGGTCGCGGCGTTCGGCCTGGGGCCGTTGGAACCGGCCGGACCCGGCAAGTGGATCGCCTTGGCCGGGGTGGCCGCGGCGATGTTCCATCTGACCACCCATGCCTTCTTCAAGGCGCTGCTCTTTCTGGGCTCCGGTTCGGTGATCCATGCCTGCCACGAGCAGAATATCTTCAAGATGGGCGGATTGTCCGGGCGCATGAAGCTGACCTTCGCCACCTTCACGATTGGCGTCGCGGCGATCAGTGGACTGCCCTTTCTCGCCGGCTTCTTCTCCAAGGATGCGATCCTCTATCTGGCCTACGCCAACGACCGGGCGGTGTTTGCGGTGCTCGCCTTCACGGCGGCTTTGACCGCGTTCTACATGGTGCGGATGTGGAAACTGGTGTTCCTGGGCCGGGCCCGCAGCCCAGCGGCCGAGCACGCCCATGAGGGCGGCCCGACGTTGACCCTTCCCTTGGTCGTGTTGGCCGTGCTCGCGGCGATCGGCGGCTACCGTGGGCTGTACCCCCACGTTTTTTCCGGCGTGCTCGATTTCGTGCCCGAGGCAACGGGTAGCGCAAACCTGGCGATTCTCGCCACCGGGCTCACCGTCTTGATCGTCGGCGCCGGTTCGGCGGCCCTGTTTTACCGATCCCAGGCCGTGGACCGGCTGGCCGAGGTGTTCCCGGGTCTGTACGGCGGGCTGGGGGCCCTGCGCGAGTCCTTCGACGCCGCGTACGGCTACTATGTCGCGAAGATCCAGCAGCGCGGAGCCATGGTGCTCAATTTCATCGATCTATTATTCCTGGCCGGATTTCTCCGCGGCGCCGCCCATGCGGTCGGATATCTCGGTCAGGGCATCCGCGCCCTCCACGGCGGCCGGGTCAGCGTCTACGTTTATTGGTTTCTCGGCGGAGCGGCCGTCCTCGCCGCCTTCGCCGCCGGACTGTTCCGACTATGAGCCTTCCCGCCTTCGACCCGCTACTGCTGGCCATCGCCGTGCCGCTGGCCTTGGCGCTGGCCATCGCGCTGGGCCTGCCCAAGCGCTGGTCGGTGCGGCTGGCCTACGGCGCCTTCGCCGTCCCGCTCCTGATGGGGCTGCACGTGTGGTGGCATTTCCGGGCCGCGCCCAAGGTGGAAGGTTATGCCTTCCTGAGCGAATACTCGACCGGGCTCGATGGACTCGGCATTGCGCTGCGGCTCGGCGTGAACGGCATTTCGATGCCGCTGTTTGCGATGGCCGGCATCGTCAGCTGCGCGGCCGGCTGGTACGCGCTGCAATCGGGCGCGGAGCGACTGAAGATTTATGTGATGCTCTTGCTTGTGATGGTGGCCGGCTTGATGGGCATCTTTGCGAGCGAGGATGTGTTCTTTTTCTATTTCTTCCACGAACTGGCGCTGATTCCGACGTTCATCATGGTCGGCGTGTGGGGCGGCCGGGACCGCGTCTACGCCGCGATGCAGCTGACGATATACCTCACGGTGGGCGCGATGCTCTCGCTGCTCGGGCTGATCGCAATCTACATCAAGAGCGGAGCGCACAGCTTTGACCTGATCGCGCTGCGGATCGCCCTGGCCGGGCGGCCCTTGCCCCTTCTCGTGCAGGAACATTGGGTCGGACTCCTATTGCTGGGCTTCGGAATCTTGGTGTCGCTGTGGCCGTTCCATTCCTGGGCCCCCCTGGGCTACGGGGCGGCGCCCAGTTCGGCGGCGATGCTCCACGCCGGTGTCCTGAAGAAGTTTGGCCTGTACGGCTTGATTCAAATCGTGCTGCCGCTCCTGCCCGATGGCTTGGCCCGGTGGGCCGTGCCGCTCGCGGTGCTGGCGGCGGTGGGCAACGTCCTGATCATCGGGCTGATTACTCTGGCGCAGCGCGATCTGAAGCAGATGGTCGGGTTCAGCTCGGTCATGCACATGGGTTACGCCTTTCTCGGCCTGGCGGCCGGCTCGGCCATGGGCGTGGGCGGCGTCATCATGCTGATGGTGGCGCACGGTTTGTCCGTGGCGCTCCTGTTCCTATTGACCACTTGCGTGCACCAGCGCTCGGGCACGCTGAATCTGGACGAAATGGGCGGCCTGGCCCGCAAGGCCCCGGTGCTCGCGGCCTTTTTTGTCGCCGCGATCTTCGCCTCGATCGGGCTGCCGGGCTTCGCCAACTTCTGGGGCGAGATTACCATTTTTGTCGCCGTGTGGCGTTTTTATCCCGTGTTCACCGTGCTGGCCGCGGTCGGCGTGGTCTTGAGCGCGGTCTACGGCTTGCGCGCGGCCGCCCAGGTGTTTTTCGGGGAGCCGACCGAGTCGGCCCAGCGCGCGACCCTGGCCCATCCGCCGACCGATTTGACGCTGGCCGAGCGCATTCCGGCGCTCCTGCTCTTGGCGACCTTGCTGCTCATCGGCTGCCGGCCGCACTCGATCGACCGGGCCATCGACGGCGCGATAACCCCGCCGGTCTCCGCCCTGGTCGCGTATGTTTCCCGCTGATCCGTCATGATCACGACGCCCCCGTATCTCGCCGCCGTGCACAATCCCTGGGCCGCCCTTTGGCCGGAGATCGGAATCGGCTGCCTGGCGCTCGCGCTGCTAATTCTGGAGATCATCCTGCCGGCGCGGGCGCATCGCCATCTGCCGACGATCGGCCTCGCCGGCCTCTTGGCCGTGTTCATCGGATTGCTGCTGGATGGACGCGGGGCCTATTGCGGGCAGGAGACGTTCAACGGGCTCGTGCTGCACTCGGTCGCCGGCCAGGCCATGCGGGTGTTCCTGGTCGTGTCGGCCGGCCTCGTGTTTCTGCTGGCCCGGGTGGCGTTGCCGCGGCAGACGATGCCGCGGGTCGAATTCTACCACATCGTCCTGGTCGTGACCGCGGCCCTCATGCTCCTCGTCCAGAGCAATCACTTTGTGATGCTCTTTGTCTCCCTGGAGACGGTCACCGTGGGCTTTTACATCCTGGTCAGCTACACCCGAAGCAACCCGTTGACGCTCGAGGCCGGACTCAAGTACCTGATCCTGGGGGCGCTCAGCTCTGCGGTGCTCCTTTTCGGGCTCGTGTTGCTGTACGGCGTGGCGGGCGACCGGGCCCTGCCCGGCCATACGGGCGCCGGCATGCACTACGGGAGCCTGGCTGGATTTCTGGAATCGAACCCCCACAACTTTCTCGCGGCCGTGGGCATCGTCCTCGTCCTTGCCGGAGTCAGCTTCAAAATCGGGGCCTTCCCGTTCCAATTCTGGATTCCCGACGTGTATCAAGGGGCCCCCACGCCGGTGACGGCCTTTCTGGCGGTGGCCTCGAAAGGGGCCGGGTTTGCGGTGCTGTTGGGCTTGGTCCATCGGGTTTTTCCGACTTATGCCTGGCTCACGACGCCCGTCCTGGCGGCCATGGCGATCATGACCATCCTTTTTGGCAATTTGGCCGCGCTGACCCAGCGCAACGTCAAGCGGCTCATCGGTCTGTCCGGCGTGTCGCACGCCGGGTTTCTCCTGGTGGGCGTGGTGGCGGCCTCTCGGGTGCCACTCGCCTTCACGGCGGTTTATTATTATCTCTTCGCCTATCTTCTGGCGACGTTCGCGGTCTTCGCGGTCATGGTTCATCTGGCCGGGCCGAACGATCCCGATCAGGATTTGGATCATTACGCGGGTTTGGCCAAGGAAGACCCGTTCCTCGCGGCCGTCCTCACGGTGGGGCTGGGTTCCCTGGCCGGCATTCCGCCCCTCGCCGGCTTTCTCGGCAAGTTCTTCGTGTTCGTGGCCGCCTTCCAGGCCCACCTTTATTCGCTCTTGGCGGTCGCGGTCACCGGCGTCGTTCTCTCGATCTATTACTACTTCGGCTGGATCCGCACGGTGTATTTTGACACCTGGCGTCCGTCGACCGAGTTAGCCCCGCGCCCGGAACGGACGCCGGCCGATGCCTGGTCGCGCTGGTCGGCTGGCGCTTTGGCCTTGGCCACGGTCGTGCTGGGGTTCTACCTGGGCGGTTTGGGTCGCTGGCTTTCCTGGTAAGATCGGCCCGCCGGCGGAGGCGGGTGGACGGACGGTGGCGCCCTCGCCGGTTGGATGGTCGGGGAGCCGGACCCGTGCGAATTTCCAATTGCCCCATTCGTCTGATCGACGCGGACCCGGCCGTCCCCAGGCAGTCTTCGCGCTCCTGACCTGCAGCCCGTCAAAATGTCGGCTTTCTTGTCATTCACTGGATTCTCGTGCATGGAGTAGGCCGTGGCTTGATGCAGCCCCAGCAACCCGCATCCGATTTTCTGTCAGGTCCCGGCCGATCCCGACCACTTATTTGGTGACACCATGAGCACCATTGCCATTTCCGCCGCCGTCCGTAACGACGCCGAACTCGTCGAGCAAAGCCTCGCCGGTGACCGTCAAGCCTATGGCCAGATCGTCGACCGCTACCGAGCGCTGGTCTGCGCGCTCGCCTACAGCGCAACCGGCAGCCGCAGTCGGAGCGAAGACCTGGCCCAAGAAACCTTCCTCGCCGCCTGGCGAAAACTACGCGATCTGCGCGAGCCCGCCCGGCTTGGCTCCTGGCTTTGCGGCATCGCCCGCAACGTCATTCATGGGGATATTCGCAGCCTTGGGCGCGAGCCCGCGCACCAGGCCGCCACGCTCGACACTGCCCTGGAAATGCCGTCCGCCGAGCCGCTGCCGAGCGCCCAGGCGGTCAGCAACGAGGAAATGGCCATTCTGTGGCGCGAGGTCGGGCGCCTGCCGGAGATCTACCGCGAGCCGTTGATTTTGTACTATCGCGACCACCAGTCGGCCGAGCGCGTGGCGAAAGCGCTCGATCTGAACCCCGACGTGGTCATGCAGCGGCTGAGTCGCGGCCGCCGCCAATTGCAGGAACGGATGATGGAATTTGTAGAATCGACGCTCCAGCGGACCAATCCCGGCCCGCAATTTACGCTCCAGGTGCAGGCCGCCCTTCCGCTCTTGGCCGGTGCCGGACCGGCGGCTGCGGTGGGTACCGGTGCCTCGGGCGGGGCCGCGGCCAAAGGCAGCTTGCTCGGTTTCCTGCTGGTTTGGGTCGCCCCCTTTGTCGGGCTCATTGCGGCCATCGGTATCTCCGTGGCCGAGATTTCTCAAGCGACCACGCGGCGCGAACGCAGATTCGCCGCCCGTTGGACGCTCGTGCTCTGGCTCTCGGTGGTGGGTTTTGTCGTGGCCTTGCCCACCGTCGCCTCGCTGGCTCGGACCGCGGGACTGGATCGGCGTCCGGACTGGACGGCGACCGCGCCGTTGGTCGCCGTTTGGTTCGGATTCACCCTGGTCACGGTGACGCTGATCGTGCTCATGAATCGGGGCAAAGCCGCGCTCCGTCGCGCGGGGATTGCCGGCGGGCTCGTTCCATCCTCAACCCCGGCACCGGTCGCGATGAAAAAGCGCGTAGCCATGACGGCGGGATTCCTGACGGCGGTTTTCTGGGTGCCGATTTTTCTCGCCTGGAAGACCGGCGACCGGCCGGTGGCGAGCGGCATCGCCGGCGGCGTCTTCCTGCTCGGAGCCATCCCCTGCTGGTTGGGGCGAAATCGTTCCCCATCGGCCGACGACGCGAGAGCGGGGAACTGGTATGTCGCGATTTGCGGCCTGGTCTTTCTCGCCATTCTGAATTGGCGCCTCGACGTGTGGCTGGCGCCGATCTACGGCGTCGGCGTGGAGGCGATGCAGCGGCTTCTCCCCATGAGTCTCATCCACTGGCTCTCCGCCTTGGTCGTCGCCTGGACGGCCGCGCTCGCATTCATCACCCAGCCGGACGAGAAGCCCTGACCGGGAGTGGGCGGTCACCTGGCCGCTGGTTCAAACTCGGGCCGGGCCGGCCGATCGGAGCAATGTTTGGAGTGAACTCAGGCCGCCGAATGATCTCAATACGGCAGATTCGTCGAGGGGTTTGTCGTCGACGGCATCAAGTGTCGGACCGGCTTACAAAATGCGACGATGCGATCGGTGGCCGTCCGCACTGATGGAGGCATTGGGATATTTATAAAACAGTAGTATTTGGAATCTTAAGTGAGAGTCATGATCTAAGCCTTTGGAGGTCTGTCGGTGCGGCGCGAGAAATGCTCTGTCGGATCCTCTGCGTCGGCATTCCCGGCGAGCCGGACTTCCTCTTCAACTCGACTCGCTTGCTCCCGTCCGTCCTTCGCGGAACCAATCCAGATTCCGAATGCTCCCATGAACCCAACGCGTCGCGCCTGGCGTCAGTCATCGCTTGCCCTTATCGGCCTGGTCGCGGGACTGGCTGGGCCGGCCTCGGGGACGACCGTGGACAATGGCAACGCCGCGGGCGCCGGGACCCTCGTCAATTCCGGTGGGGCCGTATTTCCAAACAGCGGTGGCGTGATCAACAATCAAAATGGCTCGTTGCTCGAAAACGAGGGAACCGGTAGCGCGCTGAATAACGACAGCGACGGAATCATAAACAACCTGGACGGTTTTTTCGACAGCAACGGAAAGCTGCTGGACAACAATTCGGGTAGTGTCTCGACGATCCGCAATGACGTTGGGGCGACGTTGAATAATGGCGACCGAATGGGCGCGGGCACGCTCGTCAACGGCGGTTACGCATTGCCGACAAATTCCGGGGTGGCGTTTTACGGCTTTACCGGGGACACGCGGCTGGTCAATGACGGCGGCACCCTGAACAATCAGAATGGCTCCGCGCTCTGGAATGGAGGGGCCGGCACGGTCCTGACCAATGCCGCGGGCGGCGTGATCAACAACCTCGACGGCATTCAGGGCATCAATGCAACCGTGCTGGCCAATACCACGGGCAAGATCTCGACGATTTTCACGGGCGACGGGGCCGTCTTTGCCAACGGCAACTTTACCGGCGCCGGTTACCTCAACAATTCCGACGGCGCCGTGTTCGCCAACGTCGGCGGTTCGGCATTCAATCAAAACGGATCGGAAATTTCCAATCTAGGTGCCGACACGACCTTGAGCAACACGGCGGGTGGCATTGTGTATAACCTGACGGGGTCGGTCGGAAACGAATTGAACGGGCTCGTCAATGGGGCAGGGGCGTCGCCGACGATATCCAACTCGGACCGAGCGACTATTTTCAACGGGAATAAGTTGGGCGCCGGCACGATTTACAACGAGAGCAATGCCGAATTCGACAATACTCAGGCGACGGTGGACAACCAGAACGGATCCTTGTTCGAAAATGCCGGTGCGGGGGCGGTGCTCAACAACGAGACCAATGGGCGGATCAACAACTACGACGGTTATCTGGACTCCCAAGGCAACCTCTTGGCGAACACGACCGGCGTGACGACGACCATCCGCAACCAAGCCGGCGGCACGATCAACAACGAGGGCACCGCGGAAATCTTCAACGGCGGCAACGCCCAACTCGACAACGTGC
>CAZWMF010000154.1:0-8399 GCA_964634535.1 uncultured Opitutaceae bacterium
TTGACCGCGCCATTGTTGATGTAGCCGCCATAGGCCTGGAACAGCTGTCCGGTGTTGCCATCCATAAACCAAACCGGCTGCTGCTGGTTCGCGATGTCGGTCAGGTACGGCTGGTAGTTGATGGTCCCCGCCTGGGTCAAGCCGTAGTCGGAGCCCGCGACCACGTTGTCCGTGCGCCAGGGGTCATAGGGATTGTTGACGCTCGTTTGCCCCAGTCCGCCGAAGGGATTGCTGGCGGTAATTTGGTTCGGACGCCAGAACGGAGTGATGCCGTCGTTCGGCGGGAGTTGGCGGGGGCGGTCAGCCGAGATCTGGCCATGCTCGATGTTCGCCTTGATGGTGGTGTGCCAGCTGCGATCCTTGAACAGGTGCGGATCGAACCGCAGTGCCCCGTAGTAGCGGCGGTCGTTTTGAAAGGCCTGCCGCTGCTCGAACTTCTGGTCCTCGCCTTCGCCGTCGAAGCGGAGGGCGAGCATGTCGGGAATAATCTGCTGGTTCAGGTCGACCGTGCTGCGGATACTGCCCCACGAGTCGTCGGTGAAGTTGGCGCTGCCCTGGTTGGTGAATTCCGCGCTGCGCGTCGTGTTATTGACGATGCCGGCCGGGCTGCCCAAGCCGTAGAGGATCGAGTTCGGTCCGCGCAAAATGTCGACCCGGTCCGTATTATACGAATCCCAGGGAATGTCGGTGATGAAGTAGTTGCGGGCGTTGTCGGCCGGCGCCAGTCCGCGGACGCGCTGAGCCGCTTCGGGGTCCTGGAGATTGGCGGTTTCATCCAGGGTGGCGCCGTTGCCCAGGCCGAGGTAGGAACCGTACACGCCGGACACCTCGGCATTGGTGGTATATTGGAGCAGGGTACCGGAATTGGTGGCGCCGATATCCTGAAGGAAGTCCCTGTTGTAGACGCTGATCGATGCGCCGACATCCTTCAAATCCGTGCGGATGCGGGTACCGGCCAGGGTTTCCGTCGCCTCGTAACCCGAGTCCTTCTCCGCGGTCACTTCGAAGGGCGAAAGGACTACGGTTTGATCCTGGGCGGACGGGGAATCACCCGGAGCCTTGTCGGGCAGGTTCAGCGGCTTCTGATCGTCCTTGGGCGTCTGGAGCGCGGGAGCAGCCTGCTGGGCGCGCGCTCCGAGTATCCAGCCGGTCGTCAGGAGGGCGGCGACCAGCATCAATCTCGGCGAAGTTTTCATTCGTGGTGTTCTACGGGTTTCAGGGGAATGCAACCGCAGGCAACGGGCTGCCCGAAATTGCAGGGGGTGATAAGCGAAGGCGCGGGGTCTGCGTCTGGGCGAAGGGCTTAGACTTCCGGGTGGTGCCGCAGCAAAATGTTCGTTAGTCTAACATTAGACTTTTTGACGCGAAACCGCCGCTCGGGCCGCGAACCCGCGCGGCGCGCCGGTGCCCGCCGGCCTGGACCGGCCGCCCCGACCCGATCTGCAAGCGGCAGAGCCGGCGACGTTTGCGGCAAGCCCGGTCGGTGGGATCAGCCCGCCCGTTCGCCCGTCGCCCCGGGGCGACGGCTCCCGATTCGCCGGAATCGGGATGCCCTGCGGGCTCGCCCGAATATTAAATGAGAACAACCAAGGATCGCTCGAAGCGCCGAGCAGAAAAGACCGAGGGCGAGACGGGCTTTCCAGCCCATCGAAACGAGCCCGAGGCCTTTTATGCCCGAGCGATTCGGGCGAGATTTGGCCGATTTTCACGAGATTCCCGGGCTAGTGTTAGACTGGGGGCTCGATTGTCGGCGGCGCCGCGATCGCCTCTGCTCGGCCCACCTCCGTTCCATCGGCCGGAGCCGCCCCCCCACTTGTGCCCGCCCGCCGACGATCCTACTTTCCGTCCATGCCCCCACCCGCTTCCATCCGCCGGCCGGTCCGATCCGCGAAGTCGTTGCTCGGGGTCGTCCTCGCGGCGCTGGCTGCGGCCGCCGGATCCGTCCAAGCCGGCCCGAGCCCGTGGACCGGCGTGTGGGCGACCGCCCCCATGGAGGCGCCGGCGGAGCCCGAATTGGAGGCCGGCCGGGTGCTCCGCCAAGTCGTGCGGATCTCGACGGACGTGGCCACCGTGCGGCTGCGCCTGTCCAACGAATACGGCGCCGAACCGCTGGTGCTCGGCGAGGTCCGCTTGGCGATCGCGGGGACCGGTGGAACGATTCAACCGGAGACCGACCGGCCGGTGCGTTTTTCCGGCGCGAACACGGTGAGCGTGCCCCCGCGATCGGCGCGCGTTTCCGATCCCCTGACCTTTTCCGCCCCCGCCCACGCCGATCTGGCGATCACCGTCCGCCTCCTCCGCGTGCCGGGAAGACTGACCGGGCACCCGGGCTCCCGAGCGACCTCCTATCTGACGGCGATCGCCGGCCCGTCCGACGCGAGTCTGGCGAACGCGTCCCCCGTCGTGCACTGGTACTTCCTGATCGCCATCGAGGCCGCGGCCCGCGGGCCGGGCCGGGCCGCCGTCGTGTGCCTCGGCGATTCCATCACCGACGGGCACGGGTGTCTGCCCGACCAAAACACGCGGTGGACTGACGAGCTTTCCCGGCGCGTTCAAGCGGTCCCTGCGACCGCCCGCGTCGCTATCCTAAACCTCGGAATCGGCGGCGGGCGCCTGCTGCGACCGGGAGCCGGACCGGCGGGCCTCGCGCGCTTGTCGCGGGACGTATTCGACCAAGCCGGCGTCGCTTGGCTCATCCTGCAGCTCGGGGTCAACGACCTCGGCACCCGCATCGCCGCCCGGAAGGCGGGCCAGCCGTACGCCAGCGCCGAGGACATCATCGCCGGCTATCGGCGGATCCTGGCGGACTGCCGCGATCGGGGCATCCAGGTCGGCCTGGCCACCATCACGCCCTTTGCGGGGGCCGCCTGGTATTCCACGCCCGATATCGAAGCCGACCGCCAGCGGATCAACCGATGGATCCGCGCGGAGGCGCCCTGCGATCGGGTCATTGATTTCGATGCCGCCCTGCGCGATCCTTCCCGGCCCACCCTGCTGCTGCCCGCCTTCGATTCGGGTGACCACCTGCATCCGTCGACGTTGGGGTACCGCCGCATGGCCGAAAGCGTGCCCCTGGATTTTTTCGCAATGGACCCATCCGGCGCCGTCCGCCCTCCTCCTCCCCCGTCATGAAACGTCCGCCCCTCGGCCTCCCCTTATTCCTCCTGGCCTCGGCCGCGAGCGCCGGGACCCCGATCCCGCGCCTCGAGCAGGTGGGGGCGGTCGCGCGACTCCTCGTCGATGGCCGGCCCTTTCTCGTTCAAGGCGGCGAATTGAGCAATTCCCAGGGCGAGCCGGACAGCCTGCGCCCGGCCTGGCCAAGGTTGAAGGCGCTCAACCTCAATACCGTCGTGGTCCCGGTCTACTGGGACGTAATCGAACCGGCCGAGGGGTCGTTCGACTTCGCCACCGTGGACGGCCTGCTCGCCGACGCCCGGGCGAATGGCCTACGGCTCGTGCTGCTCTGGTTCGGATCGTGGAAGAACAGCATGTCGTGTTATGCGCCGGCCTGGATCAAGACCGATACCGCGCGCTTCCCCCGCGCCCGCGACTCGCAGGGGCAGGCGCTGGAAATCCTCACCGCCTTCGAACCGGCGAACCGCGCGGCCGACGCCCGCGCCTTCGCGGCCCTGATGCGCCACCTCCGCGCGGCCGATGGCGAAGCGCACACCGTCATTTTGGTGCAGGTCGAAAACGAGATCGGCATGATTCCGGAAGCGCGCGACCGCTGCCCGGCGGCCGAAGCCGCCTTTGCGCGTGCGGTGCCGGTCGAGTTGATGGCCTACCTATCCGGCCACCGCGCGTCGCTCGCTCCGGAGTTAGGCGAGCGTTGGGCGGCCCACGGCGCGCGCGTCACCGGGACCTGGTCAGAGGTTTTCGGCGAGGGTCCGGCCACGGCGGAACTGTTCATGGCGTGGGCCTTCGGCCGCTACGTGGAAAGCGTGGCCGCGGCCGGCCACGCGGAGTATCCCCTGCCGCTTTTCGCTAATGCCGCGCTCATCCGGCCCGGCTATCAGCCGGGCCAATACCCGAGCGCCGGACCGCTGCCTCACCTGATCGATGTCTGGCGGGCCGCGGCCCCCACGCTGAGCTTCGTCAGTCCGGACATCTATTTTCCGAACTTCGCGGAGTGGGCCGACCGCTACCGACGCGCCGGCAACCCGCTCTTTGTCCCCGAGGCGCTCCGCAGCGCGGAAGCCGCGGTGAACAACCTCTACGCCTTCGGCGCCTGCGATGGCCTGGGATTTTCCCCGTTCGGCATCGAGTCAATCGCGGAGCCGGCCGCCGGGCTCCTCGCGGCCAGCAACAACCTCATTCGGCAGCTCGCGCCGCTTATCCTGGCCCACCAGGGCAACGGCACCATGACGGCGCTGCTGGCTCCCGCGCTCGACGAGCCCAAGCCGCAGGACGTGGTCTTCGGCGGACTCGTCCTGAGCGCGACCTATGAGCGGCTCGAATCGCCGGGCCTGGCCGACGGCGTCATCAACGAGGCCGGCGACCGCCCCGCCTCGCGCCAGGCGCTGCCCGCCGGGGCGATTGTGATCGAGTTGGCGCCGGACGACCTGCTCATCGGCGGCCTCGGGGTCACGGTCACCTTCTCGGCCCCGACGCCCGGCGACCCGCACATCGGCATTCTCGCCTGTGCGGAAGGCCAGTATGAGAACGGCCAGTGGCGCCACCGCCGCTGGCTGAACGGCGACCAGACCCACCAGGGTCGTCATGTGCGGCTCGAACCGGGTCATTTCACACTGCAGCGCGTTCGGCTCTACCGTTACCGCTGACGTGATTGCCTCCGCCCTGCGCCCCACGCCATTGTTCCCGCTCAAGCCGGCGGGTCAGCCCGCCGCCCCGGACCCCACATTCTGATGAAACTCGGCCTCGGCCTCTACCGGCACATGCTAACGCCCGAAAACTTCGCCTTCGCGAAGCAGGCGGGCGCCACCCACATCGTAGCCCACCTCGTCGATTATTTCCGCGGCGGCGGGCACGTCGGGCCCGACGACCAGCCCACCGGCACGGATTGGGGCTGGGGCCTGGCGGGCGATCCCGGCCAACTCTGGACGCTCGCCGAACTCGTGGCCCTGCGCCGGAACGTCGAGGCGGCCGGGTTGACGCTCGAGGCGATCGAAAACCTGGATCCGGCCCACTGGCACGACGTGCTGCTCGACGGACCGAAACGCGCCCGGCATGTCGCAAACGTCCAGACCATCATCCGGCGCCTGGGCGAGGCCGGCATCCCGATTTTGGGCTATAACTTCTCCATTGCCGGCGTGGCCGGGCGCACCAAGGGTGCGTACGCCCGGGGTGGCGCTCCCGCCGTCGGCATGGACGGACCGTACGACCTCCCCATGCCGCAGGGCATGGCGTGGAACATGGTCGTCGATCCGGCGGCGCCGGGGCGCCCGCCCCAGCCCGTGCCTCCGGCGACTTCCGAGGAACTCTGGTCCCGCCTCCAACGCTTTCTCGACGAAGTCCTGCCGGTGGCGGAGCAGGCGGGCGTGCGCCTGGCCCTCCATCCCGACGATCCGCCCATGCCGACGATCCGCGGCCAGCCGCGGCTCGTCATCCAGCCGCCGATGTACCAGCGGGTCATCGACCTGAATCCCAGCCCGGCCAACGCCCTCGAATTCTGCGTGGGCACGCTGGCGGAGATGACCGACGGCGACGTCTACGAAGCGGTCGACCACTACAGCCGCGAGCGCCGCCTCGGCTACGTTCATCTGCGCAATGTCCGCGGCAAAGTGCCCCACTATCGGGAGACCTTTATCGACGACGGCGCCGTCGACGTCCTGCGCGTGCTGGCGATCCTGCAGAAAAACGGCTTTGCCGGCGTCATCATCCCCGACCACACGCCCCAGCTAAGCTGTGCCGCCCCCTGGCACGCCGGCATGGCGTTCGCCCTGGGCTACCTCAAAGCCGGCCTTCAATCGCTCCCACCCCGATGAACTTCCCCGAAGCGTTTTCCCTGCGCGGAGAAACCGCGCTCATCACCGGCGGCGGCACCGGCATCGGCCTGGCCATCGCCGGCGCCATGCACG
Organism: uncultured Opitutaceae bacterium; assembly: GCA_964634535.1. GTDB lineage: Bacteria > Verrucomicrobiota > Verrucomicrobiia > Opitutales > Opitutaceae > Palsa-1447. The sequence continues at coordinate 6,039 of CAZWMF010000154.1, forward strand.
CCGCCGGCGCGCGCGTCGTGCTGGTCGGCCGACGCGAAGCCGAACTCGTCGCGGCGGTCCAGACGCTCGGCGCCGGCGCGAGCCACGTCGTGCACGACATCACCCGGCTGGACGCCGCGCCGGCGCTCGCGGCCCGCGTGGCCCGCGAGGCCGGGCCCGTCACCTGCCTGGTCAATAATGCCGGCATCCACCTGAAAAAACCCGCGATCGACACGGCGGCCGCGGAATTCCAGCAGGTGCTCAACACCCACGTCGTGGGCGCGCACGAGCTCACCCGCGCGGTCGTTCCGGGCATGATCGAGCGCCGGCATGGCTCGGTTCTTTTCACCGGTTCGATGGCCTCGCTGTTTGGGATCCCACTGGTCATCGCCTATACCGCGGCCAAGAGCGCGATGGTGGGCCTGGTCAAAGCCTACGCCACCGAGTTTTCCCCCCACGGAGTGCGGGTGAACTGCATCGCCCCCGGTTGGATCGAGACTGCGATGTCCCGCCAGGCCCTCGAAGGCGACCCAGTCCGGCGGGCCAAAGTGCTCGGCCGTACGCCCGCCGCCCGACTCGGTCAGCCCGAGGACATCGGCTGGGCGGCGGTTTATCTGGCCTCCCCGGCCGCCCGGTTCGTCACGGGAGTCACCCTGCCGGTCGACGGCGGCGTGAGCATCGGGTTCTAGAGGTCTCTAGGAGGCCGACGCGGCTCGGCGGCGAGCCGCCAGTTCCTCGGCCATCGTCACGGTGCGATCCCGGCCCAGTTGATAGATGACGAGCAGCACCGTGCACAGGGCGAAGAGCAGCCCGACGACGAGCCCGCTGCAGGCGCGGTACCCGTTGATCGCCGCCGCGGCGTTCGGCGCCCGGGTCTCGTAGTCGTAGAGCCACGCCATGATCCAGAGAAATGAGGCCGACCCGACGGCCAGGCCGGCCTTGAGAGCGAAGCCAATGGTGGCGAATACCATGCCGGTAAACCGGCGACCCGTCTGCCATTCGGAGTAGTCCGCCACGTCGGCGTAGATCGCCCAGATCAGCGGGATGGTCGGCGCGTAGACGATCGACCCAAGGATCGTCAGGGCGATCATGCCCCCCACGTTGCCCGGGGAAAGCGCGTAAAAGGCCGCGGCGTTCACGGCGGAAAGGCCAAACCCGGCGACGGCCACGGCTTTCTTGCCGTAGCGGCGGGCCAGCGACGGGGAAAGGATCAGCGCGACGATCGTCGTGGCGGTGCCCAGGATGTTGACGATGCTGTTGAACACATCAGCGACATTGGAGGCGGCAAGGTTGCCGGGCGTGCCCCGGACGATGTAGCCGAGCATCTCGAGCAGGCCGCCGGGCGCGGGCTGGCCGGCGACCAGCGGAGCGGCGGTCAGGCCGAGCTTCGCCAGCACGTCGTACATCGCGGCCTTGTCGACGTAGTGATGGTAGTAATTGTACAGCGCCCCGCCGCGGAAGGAGAGGATGGCGAAGTGCAGGAAAGTCATGAAAATCATGACGAGCCAGGGCCGGTTGCGCAGAAGGTTGCCAAAATCCTGGCGCGGCGATGATTGGGTGGAAACCACGGGCTTGACCCGCTCCCGGGTGGTGCTGAACGTGATCAGGAAGAGCACGACGCAGAGAACCGCCCAGACCGTCATGGTCATCTGCCAGCCGTATTGCCGGTCATGGCCCTGCGCGAACTTGGCCACCAGCGGAAGGGTGAATCCGCCGACGACGAATTGGGCGACATTGACCGCGATGAACCGGTAGGAGTTGAGCTTGGCCCGTTCGGTCAGGTCGGCCGTCATCACTCCGCCCAGGGCGGAGTACGGCATGTTGTTCATCGAGTAGAGCGTCATCAGCAGCGCATTGGTGACGCCGGCATAGGCGATCAGCGCGACCGGGCTCCAGCCGTGGGGCGTGGTGTAGGCCAGAATCATCACGAGGCACCAGGGACCGGCCGTCCACAGCACCCAGGGGCGAAACTTGCCCCAGCGAGTCTGGGTGCGGTCCGCCAGGACGCCCATCATTGGATCGAAGACCGCGTCCCACAGCCGCGGCCACAGCAGGATCGCCGCGGCGGCGGTCGCCGACAGGCCGAACACGTCCGTGTAAAAGTTCAGCTGGAACAGAATCATCGTCTGGAAGACGAAGTTCGCGGCGGCGTCGGCGGCGCTGTAGCCGGCCTTCTCGACGAAGGACAGCGGGGTGGCGGGAGCGGTCATGGGGTCGAAGGTATCGGGGTGGAGCCGGGTCGCGCGCGGGCGGGGCGCTCGCCGGAGGGTCTAAGGCGGGGCGGCCGCCGGCAAGCCCGCAGGGACCATTAGCTTCGGGAACGGGTCCGCCGCCGGTTCGTCAGATCAGGGTGAGTGTGCCGGTCGCCGGGGTGGGCGCGCC
>CAZWMF010000155.1:0-8341 GCA_964634535.1 uncultured Opitutaceae bacterium
TCGACCCTGGCGGAAAATCAGCTACAGGCCGTGCAGATGGCCTTCTTCTTCTTCCTCCCCTCGCTGCTCCTGTCCGGCTTCATGTTTCCCTTCCGCGGGATGCCGGCCTGGGCGCAGTGGATCGGCAGCGGCTTGCCGCTGACGCATTATCTTCGCATTGTCCGAGGCATCCTGCTCAAGGGCAACGGGCTCGCGGAGATCGGTCCGGAACTCTGGCCGATCGCCCTGTTTCTGGCGGTGGCGATGACGATCGGCGTCGTGCGGTATCGGCAAACCCTGGATTAGGCGCACCGGCCCGGCCGGGATCGCGCCGCCGTCAGTGGATCGGCTCCTCGACGTGGCCGCCAAACTGAAACCGCAGCGCTGAGAGGAGCTTGTCCTGGAAGTCGGCTTCGCCGCGCGAACTGAACCGCTCATAGAGTGCCGTGGTCAAGACGGGCACGGGCACGCCCTCGTCGACCGCCGCCTTGATGGTCCAACGGCCTTCGCCCGAATCCGACACCCGGCCTTTGAATTCCGAGAGCTTCGGATCGCGGGCGAGCGCGTTGGCGGTGAGGTCGAGCAGCCACGATGAAATCACGCTACCCCGCCGCCAAACCTCGGCGATATCGTCGAGCGGTAGGTCGTATTCGTAGTTGGCCGGATGGCGCAGCGGGGTCGTTTCGGCGTCAACCCGATCGGTCTTCCGTCCGATATTCGCGGCCCGCAGCACGTTGAAGCCCTCGGCGTAAGCGGCCATGAGACCGTACTCGACGCCGTTGTGCACCATTTTGACGAAGTGACCGGCGCCATTCGGACCGCAGTGCAGATATCCGCGCTCAGCCGTGCCGTGGGGCTTCGCCCGATCGGCCGTGCGCGCGACGCCGCCCTCGCCCGGCGCCAACGCGGCAAAGATGGGATCGAGCCGCTTCACCGCCGCCGCCTCGCCGCCAATCATCATGCAATAACCCCGCTCCAGACCCCAAATGCCGCCGCTCGTGCCGACATCGACATAGTGAATTCCCCGCGGGGCGAGTTCCTGGGCGCGGCGCAAATCGTCGACATAATAGGAGTTGCCTCCGTCGATCAGGATATCGTCCGCGGAGAGGAGCGGCGCAAGTTCCGCGATCGTCGAGTCGACCACGGCCGCCGGCACCATCAGCCAAATCGCCCGCGGGGTCGGCAACTTTTTCACCAGGTCGGCCGGCGAGGACGCCCCGACCGCCTTGAGCTTGACCAACTCGTTGACCGCCCGGGTGGACCGGTCAAAGACCGCGCAACGGTGGCCGGCTCGCAGCAGTCGGCGCACCATGTTGCCGCCCATCCGGCCCAAGCCGATCATGCCGAGTTCGGGGCGGGATTTCTTCTGGGTTGATCGATGTGTTTTCATGGAGAGGGAAATGGGATGTCGCTCGCGTTCGCTGTCAAAGACTCGGGCCGGATTTCGAGCGCGACTGAGAGATCGGAAGTGTAGGAAAAGACGCTGGCGCCCAACCGTTCCGGGCGATTTGGCTGAGCACCCAAATTACCGCGGAGATCCCGAGCCGGATATGGGGAATAACCCGCCGCCCTCGGCCGGCGGAGCGGACCCCGTAGGGTTTCTCCCCATCGCGGCCGTTGGACGACTACGGTATTCTCCTGCCGCGCTCCGGCCGACTTGGTTTGCGGCCGCCGCGCTCCAGACTTATGCAAGAACGATCCCATGTTTCCGCCCGTTTCCTGAATTCGGTGGGAAAGCTTTCCGCCAATCGCCGGCCCGCGCCGGAGAGGAAAATCGACGAGGCAATCGCCCGACCGGCGGCCGCTCGCGACGGCCCGGCCGGCGCCGCGCTCCTGAACACTTCCCTCCCGGCGCGGGAAAACCCGGCCCAGGAGTTCATCGCGTTGGTGGTGCGCTTCATCGCGGAACTCGACGCGCAACACCGCGACATACTCATTCTCTGCAGCGTCCTCAATGGTTCGTACCAGGAGATCGCCGCCCAGTTGGGCATCGCGTTGGGCACCGTCAGGCGCCGAATTACGCGGGCCCGGGAACGGCTGCGCCTCCGCTTGGCCGAGGCCTGCCCGGACTTCGCGGCCGATTAGAACTGTCTTGCTCTCCCCGGTTCGACCCCGCCCCGGACCTCCGGCGGCCAACGGATGCTGCCCGCCTAATCGGCCGGCCCAAAGAGCGGCTACCGGCGGCCCATAAGGTTGCGCCCCGCTCGAACCCGGTCCGGCCATTGGGTCTAAGGGACGTCGGCCGCAAATCCTTCCGACCGATCGGCGTGCGGCCAAACGATCGAGTAAAATCGCTCAACGCGTTGCAATGGCGATGAAGGCAGCCACCTTGCTCCGTCCGATGCCGTTCGGCTGGCTTCCATGGATGGACTTTCTGCATCGATTTTCGATCCCGCATCGCCCGAAGCGCATGCGATCGCGCGCCTATTCTTCGTTTCTCTGGCAATTTGCGCGGCGATATTTGCGGTGGTCGCCGGGTTGGCCGCCTACAATCTGATCCGCTTCCGAGCGCGAGGAACCGAGGGCGAACCCCGGCAGGTCCACGGCAACAAGCGCTTGGAGATTGTCTGGACGGCCGTTCCGGCGTTGATCCTCGTCGTCCTATTCAGCCTGACGGTCCGGGCGATGCAAGTGGCGGACCCGCCGCTCAGCGGGCGTCCGGATCTCGTGGTCGTGGGGCACCAGTGGTGGTGGGAGGTCCGGTACCCGGCCTCCGGGATCGTAACCGCCAACGAGATCCACATTCCCGTGGGACGCCCGTGGTCGGTGCAGCTCGACTCGGCCGACGTGCTCCATGAATTTTGGGTGCCGCAATTGACCCGCAAGATGACGACGGTGCCGATGGCGGGCAACCATGTCTGGATCCAGGCGGACCGCGAGGGGACCTACGAAGGCCTGTGCTCGGAATTTTGCGGCACGCAGCATGCTTGGATGCGTTTTCAGGTGATCGCGGAATCGGCGGCCGATTTTGCGGCCTGGCAGCGGGGCCAAGAGCGCCCGTCCGCGCGGGCGGCCGGGGCGGCGGCGCTCGGCCGAAATATCTTCACGGAAATGACCTGTGTAAACTGCCACGCCATCGCCGGCACGGACGCCCGGGGAACGGCCGGACCGGATCTCACCCATCTGGCCAGCCGCCGCTATATCGGCGCGCGCATCGCCCTCAATACCCCGGAAAACCTGCGGCGGTGGCTCCAGGATCCCCAACAGGTCAAACCGGGAGCCAAGATGCCCAACTTCAAGCTCACCGCCGGACAGATCGACGCGCTGGTCGCGTACTTCGAAACGCTGCGATGAATCCCCTCCCCGCCATCCCCGCCGGCGCGCCGCCGGAGGTCCTGACTCCCGAGCAGCGCACGCATTGGCGGCTGGCCTGGCTGGCCACGGTCGACCATAAGCGGATCGGCATCCTCTATCTGGTCTTTGCCTTGGGGTTTTTTGTGATCGGCGGAATCGAGGCCTTGCTCATGCGGCTGCAACTGGCCGTGCCGAACAACACGCTGATTCCGCCGGACACGTACAACGCGCTATTCACGATGCACGGCACGACCATGATTTTTCTGGTGGCCATGCCCGCCCTATTCGGACTGGCGAACTACTTTGTGCCCCTGATGATCGGCGCGCGGGACATGGCGTTCCCGCGGCTCAACAGCTTCAGCGTCTGGCTGCTGCCGTTGGGCGGGGCATTGCTCCACTTTTGCATCGTCACCGGACCACCCGAGGTGGGCTGGTTTGCCTATGCCCCGCTGAGCGAGACGCCCTACGCATCCTCGCTCGGCGTGGACCTCTGGGCCCTGGCGCTGCTCGTTCTGGGCATCGGCTCGGTTGCGACCGGCATCAACCTGATTGCGACCGTACTTTGCCTGCGGGCGCCGGGCATGACGATGCGCCGGGTGCCGCTCTTTGTCTGGATCAATCTGGTGACGGCGTTCATCGTCCTCTTCGCGATTCCGGTGCTCAATGCCAGTCTGGTCATGCTGCTCATGGACCGGCAGTTGGGCACCCATTTTTTCCTGACGCGGGGCGGCGGTTCACCCATCCTCTGGCAGCATCTGTTTTGGGCGTTCGGCCACCCCGAGGTTTACATCCTCGCCCTGCCGGCGTTCGCCATCGTTTCCGAGATCATCCCGGTGTTCTCGCGCCAGCCGATATTCGGCTACGAATTCGTCGCCGCCTCTTCGGTGGCGATCGGCTTCCTGAGCTTTGGCGTCTGGGCGCACCACATGTTCACGGTCGGCTTGGGCCGATCGGCCGATATTTTTTTTACCGTCGCTTCGATGCTGATCGCGATTCCGACGGGCGTGAAGGTGCTCAACTGGAGCGCGACCATGGCGCGGGGACGAATCCGCCTGGGCGTGCCCATGCTCTATGGCATCGCCTTTCTGATTCAATTCACCATCGGCGGACTGAGCGGCATCACGCACGCGGAGGCCGCCTTGGACTGGCAGACGAAAAACAGCTACTATCTGGTGGCCCATTTCCATTATGTGGCCGTGGGCGGGATCGTTTTCGCTTTGCTCGGCGGAATTCATTATTGGTTCCCCAAAATGAGCGGGCGGATGCTCTCGGAACGGCTGGGCGTCTGGACCTTTTGGTTCATGACGATCGGCTTTAACGCGACCTTCCTGATCCAGCACATCCTGGGTTTCGCGGGGATGCCGCGGCGCGTTTACACCTATCCGGATTTTCCCGGCTGGGGGTGGATGAATCTGCTTTCGACCGTCGGAGCCTGTCTCATGGGCGTGGCCGCCGGGCTGCTCGTGGTCAACCTGGCCTGGAGCCTGGCGCGGGGACGGCGGGCCGCCGACAATCCCTGGGACGGTTGGACGCTCGAGTGGGCGACGAGTTCGCCGCCGCCCGCCCATAACTTTGACGCGCTGCCGCCCATCCGGAGCCGGCGGCCGCTTTGGGACGAAGCCCATTCCGAAGCGCCTGATCCGGTGGTGGGCTCCGATGCCGAGCCGCCGGCGCCCAGCCGGGGCAAAGTGGCGGCCTGGTGCCTCATCGCCTCGGAAGCGGGTTTCTTCGGCGTCCTCCTCCTGGTCTTTGTCTTCTTCAATGCCCGTCCGCCGGCCGGCCCCAGTGCGCGCACCAGCCTGGACCTGCTGCGAACGGGGATATTCAGTGTGTGCTTGTTTGCCAGCAGTTGGACGCTCTGGCGGTCCGAAGTGGCAGAAGCGGCCGGCCGGCGGCGGGCCATGATCGGATGGTTGATGGCGACGACGGCCCTCGGCACCGTATTCCTGGTCGGCCAGGGATCGGAATACCTAGGACTGTATGCCGGCGGCGTCGGCGTGAGCGTCAATCTGTTCGCGTCGACCTTTTACCTGCTGACTGGTTTCCACGGTTTCCACGTCGCGCTCGGTTTGATCGCGCTCGGGGTGGTCCTGGGCATGGCGATGGCCGGCGATTTCCCGGGCAAGCGGCGTTCCCCTTTGGTTGCCGTCGGCCTCTATTGGCATTTTGTCGACGTCGTCTGGATCTTCGTCCTGACGACCGTCTACATCCTTCCCCGGCTGGCATGAGCACGGGGACATTCCTGCTGACCGCTTGGACCTGGGATCCGGGGCTGCTCTTGGGCTGCGCCCTGGCCGCCGCGGCCGTCGCGCTGCTGCAACGAAGGGCCAAGTCCGGGGGCCGCTGGGGGCTGTTCGCCGCGGCCCTGGCCACCGTGTTTCTCGCGTTGGATTCGCCGCTGAACGCTCTGGCCGGTGGCTGTCTATTCAGCGCCCATATGCTGCAACACCTGGCGCTGCTGTTGGTCGCGCCCGCTCTCTTCCTGCTTAGTCTGCCGCGCGGGATCCGCGGGCCCGGCCGTCTGCGCGGAGGCGCGTGGCCGGCCGCCGGGTGGATATGCGGCGTGGGCGCCATGTGGTTTTGGCATGTTCCCGTCCTCTGCGACGCCGCGGCGGCGGACGCGGCGGTGCACGGCCTCCAGTCGGTCTCGCTGGTGGCCATGGGCCTACTCTTCTGGTGGCCGATCTTTCCCCCCAACCCGGCCGACCGGATCGCGCCGTGGGCGGGCGTGGCCTATCTCTTTGCCGCCTGCCTGGCCTGCAGCGCACTTGGAATTCTGATCACGCTGACACCGGTCGAGGTTTGTCCGATCTTTCGGGAACCGACCGACCCGTTCGGCTTTTTGCCGACCGTCCGATCGGCCTGGGGTTTGAGTGCCGAACGGGACCGCGAGCTGGGCGGACTGCTGATGTGGGTGCCGATGTGCGCGCTCTACATCGGGGCCATCCTGGTCGAGATCGGCCGCTGGTTTGGCGCGGCCACTCCGGAGGGGAGCCGGATGCCCGCCCATGAATGATCCGCGACGCGCCTGGGCGCGCCTGCCCGCCGAACCCCTGCCGGCGCCCACGTTCTGGCCGGCCGGCCTCGCCTTGGGAATCACGTTGGCCTTTTGGGGCCTGGTGTCGTCGTGGGTCATCCTGACGGCGGGCCTCATCCTGATGGCCGTCGCGTTGTCGGGTTGGATCAAACACATTCGCCATGAACGAAGACATCACGAGTAATTGCGCAGAATCCGGCGCGCCGCCGCCGGGCGGACCCAATCCCGGGTCGGAACTCAGCCGGCGCCGCTTTCTGGAACGCCTTTCGATTGGACTCGGAGGCGTGTGCGCGGTGATCCTCGGCGTGCCCCTGGTCGGCTTCGTGGTTGCGCCGCTCTTCCGCAAGGAAGCGGGAGCTTGGCGCGACGTCGGCCGGCTCAACGAATTCGAGATCGGCAAGACGGTCAGTGTCTCGTTCGAGGACCCCTCGCCGCTAGCCTGGGCGGGCGTCACCGCCCACGCCGGGGCCTGGCTGCGGCGGGAGACCGAAACGCGATTTATCGCCTTTTCCGTCCATTGCACCCATCTGGGCTGCCCGGTGCGCTGGATGGCCGAAGCCAATCTGTTTTTGTGCCCGTGCCATGGCGGCGTATACTACCGGGACGGCGCCGTCGCCGCCGGGCCTCCGCCGCGACCCCTGTTCCAGTTCGACGTGCGGATCGTCGATGGGCGCGTCCAGGTGAAGGCCGCGCCCATCCCAATCGTCGGCTCCGCATGAAACGCCTGCTAATCGGCGCCTGGCGGTGGTTCGACAGCCGGATGGGAATCAGCGACCTGCTGGGTCCGGTGCTGAAACATCTCGTGCCCCACGACGCCCGCTGGTGGTACGTGTTCGGCAGCGCGACCTTGGTGGCCTTCCTGGCCCAGGTGCTGACCGGGGTGGCGCTCGCCTTTGCCTACGTGCCCTCGGCCGGCCAGGCCTATGAAACCCTCCAATTCATCACGACGACGGCCCCATTTGGCCACTTTCTGAGGGGGCTCCACTACTATGGCGCCTCGGCGATGGTCCTCCTGGTGGGCTTGCACATGGCGCAGACGTTTCTCTTCGGAGCGTACAAATACCCCCGCGAAATGAACTGGACCACCGGGGTCCTCCTGCTCGGTTTCACACTCGTCATGGGTTTCACCGGGCAGCTCCTGCGCTGGGACCAAACCGCAACCTGGTCGGTGGTCATCGCGGCCGAGCAGGTCGGCCGGGTTCCGCTCATCGGCGATTGGCTGGCCCGCTTCACTCTGGGCGGAACGAACATCGGCGGCGCCACGCTCAGCCGGTTTTTTGTCATCCATGTGTTTCTGATCCCGGCGCTGCTCTTCGCGTTCATCGCGCTGCATGTCTGGCTGGTGCTTCGCCATGGCATTTCCGAACCGCCGGTGGCCGGACAACCGGTCGACGTGAAAACCTACAAGGAAGCGTATCACCAACGGCTCGCCCGCAGCGGCGTCCCTTTCTGGCCCGACGGCGCGTGGCGCGACATGGTCTTCGGGACGGCCATGCTCATCGTCATCGCCGGGCTGGCCCATTACTGGGGGGCGCCGCCGCTCGGCCGGCCGCCGGACCCGAGCATTCTCCAGGCCGATCCGCGGCCGGATTGGTACCTGCTCTGGTATTTTGCCGTCTTGGCGCTCATTCCCCATCGGATCGAAGGAATCTTCATGATCGTGGCGCCGATCCTGGCCGCGGTCGTCCTTTTCCTTGCCCCGTTGATCGGCAATCGCGGCGAACGGCACTGGTCGCGCCGACCGTGGGCCATGGGCACCGTCCTCCTGTGCGTTTTGATGATTGGTTCGCTCTGGATCGAGGGCGCCCAGTCGCCGTGGTCGCCGAACTTCGAGGCGAAGCCATTACCGGCCCCGGTCGTCGGAACCGACCGCGGGCCGATCGCCCGCGGGGCGCGGCTATTCTACGCGCGCGCCTGCTTGAATTGCCACCTGATCGCGGGTTATGGCGGCCGCCGCGGACCCGATCTTACGCGAGTGGGCGATCGCCTGACCAAGACGGACTTGATCATCCGGATCTTGAACGGCGGCGA
>CAZWMF010000156.1:0-8340 GCA_964634535.1 uncultured Opitutaceae bacterium
CCAGGACGAGCGCGAGGCCGCCGGTCGTGACCCAGGAGCGCACCTTGACGTCGGCCGGGGAGGGCATGTCGCCCGAGCCCCACCAGCAGCCCACCCAGATCGCCTGGGCCGGGTTGCCCCCTTCGAATTCCACCCAGACTCCGTCGCCAACTTCCGGTATGGCGACGAAGCCGTGGCTCGGCCCGGCGAACGGTACGCAGGGCCAGGCGACGACGTTTTGGTCGGCCAGAACATCCGGGACCGAGACTTGCAGCTTGCCCAGGTCGCTTCCGCTCAATGCTTGAACCACGACGCCGCGGTACTTGCCGTAGAAGCGGTGGCGCCGCTCCTCGGCCAGGGATTGCAGGGTTTGTTCGGCGGAATTGTCCATGGTCAGAATACGCCGGCCGGGGTCTGGGGCAGGGGGCTATTGGCGCCGGCCGATTGGGCGTTGCGCGTCACTTTGAAGCTTTGGCCGTAGTGATTGCGCGTGAGCGTGTGGGTGACCTGGCGAATGAGCCAGGTGCCGCTGAGCGTGCCGTTCGCGCCCAGAACCTGCACGCACTGGTAGGGTTGGAGGACGGAGGGGTAGACGCCCTTCATGACTTCGCCCGAGGCGCTGAGGGCATAGGCGGCCCGTTCGGACGCGGCTTGGACCGCGCGCGCCAGGGTCAGGGCGTCGGGTTGCCCGGGCCGGAGCAGGCGCTGGATCGCGCTGCCCGGCGTCGGATCGGTGCCCTGCAGATTCAGGTCGCTCAAATCGGACGCGCGCGTGTCCGTGCTGCGGTCGTTCAAGTCCACCGCGCCGGACTGAAACGTGGCGGACTGGCCCACGGTCGTCTCGCTGTGGAAGGAGAAGATGTTCGTGCCCGTGCCCAGCAGCACGAGCGGAGCGAGGCCGAAATCCTGCGTGGGGTCCGGGTCGAGCTTGAAGCAGCCGACGCTCTGGCCGGGCGAGTCCCCGCAGGTGACATACGCGTGCATGTGCTGGCGGGTCGCCAGCTGCCGGAGGCATTCCATCGGCGTGCCGCGCAGCACCGTCGTATCAAAGCCCGGGTTCGACGGGGCGGGCGCCGGATCGACGTCCGTGCTGGCGATCTGCGCAACCTGCTCGAAGAGCTGCGCGGCGATCTGGTCGTCGGAGCCTTGAAACGAGGCGACCGACTCATTGCGATGCAGGTAGAAGGTGTCGTCGCTGACGACCAAGGTCAGCAGGCTTTTGCCCGGTTCGTTGAATTGGGCGCCTTCGACGTTGACGATCGGGCCGTCGATCAGCGGCACCCAGGTGCCGCTGCCGATCTGCACCTCGAGGCGGAGCCGGGTCAGGCCCTGCAGGAAGGCGTCGGTCTCCTCATCCCAAAGCCCGGTCTCCGTCACGCACAAAGGCACCTGAAACCGGCCCTGGCAGGCTTGGTCCATCTCCTGATCGATCGCGATGTCCTCGAAGTGCGTCAGCTGGTCGGCCGTCGCCGCGACGCCATTGAGGTAGAGCCGGTATTGGGCGTAGCTCATTTAGTTCTCCGGGACGAGGATGCTGAGCGGTTGCGCGTTTTGGTCCTGGTCGAGCCAGGGGAAGAACAGCTGGTTGGCGTCGAGGGCCGAGTTGGCGTCGGCAATGTGCCAGTACCGGGTGGCGTCGCCGTAGAGCCGCTCCGCCATCACGTCCAATCGGTCGTTCGAGGTGATCGGAGTCGGGTCGCCCGGCGTGGCCGGCACGGTGCGCAGCTGGACCGCGCTGACCTGCGTGCCATCGGGCAGGGTCAAGGCCAGTTGGGGCGTCTTCGCGTAGCGGGAGTTGGGCAGAAACATCGGCGGCTATTCAGAATGGGATGAGGTGCGTCACCAGGGCGGCGCTGTTCGCCAGATTGATGGAGGCCATGGTGTCCTGCGCCAGTTTCGTGTAGGCGAGGGCGCCCTGGCCGATCGTGTCGTTCGAGCAATCGCTCGGCGTGATCACGGCCAGGCCGATCGCGACCTGGGCCTCCAGCGGATTGAGCATGCCGTCATAGATCTGCTCGGTGATGGTGAGCGATTCGATGATCACGGGGACGATCCGGGTCAGGCCCCAAATGAAGAGAATGCGGGGGGTCTGTTGACGGGGAATCGGCTGGGTGGGAGCCGGGCCGGCCGGGCTCAGGAGCGCCCCGACCGCGTCGACCACGGCGCCGATGATCCCGCCGGGCGTGGCCACCGGATAGACCATCGCCTGCAAGGCGGCCAGTTGCGGGCCCACGCCGAAGGCGATGCCGATCGGGTTCGAGCTGTTGCGCTGGTCGGCCGCGCTGAAGGTGGCGGTGACGGTGAAGCGCTCGTAGGCGGGTTCGCCCGCCTGGCTGGTCTCCCGCTGCGTGGCGTCGACCGCGCGCGGCGGGATCACGAGCGTGCGCGCGATCGATTCGGGATTGAATTGAAAGATGACGACGTTGGGGATCGGACCGAGGAAATCGGTGCCGTATTCGACCAGCGCTCCCAGCATCGGCGTCGCCATGGCTCAGGTCCCCTTCCGGCGGGCGGCGAGGGCTTGGCCGACCGACGCCTGGATGGCACGGGTCAGACCCGCGGTTGAAGCCGGCCCGCTCGGAAGGCGCACCCGCACCGTGTCCCGCCGGCCCGGGCTGGGGGCGAACTCGCCGGTCCGCAGCGATTGCGCGAGGCCGGCGGCCACGGATCGGGCCAGGGTCTCGGCGGCGCGCGGGTCGGCGCCCAGGGCCGAGGCCGGCAGCCGGAGGCGCAGTTGGTCGATGTGGATCGCCTTTGTCATGGGGCGGAGGCGAGGATGGGCGCAGGGGCGGCCGGGAGAGTGGCGCTCAGACCCCAGCGGGCCTTTTGTTCCCGGGTGAGCGGCCGGCCGATTTTTTCGTATTCCCGGTCCACGGCGGCCATGACCGCGGCCATGGTGAGCACGGGCGCGGTTTTGGGGGCGGCCGCCTGCAGGCAGGCGTTGAGGACGATCGAACGGATGTTGCCGCCGGCCAGGGCGAACTCCTGGGCCAAAAAGTCGAGCCGGAGGTCGCCCGGCGACACTTGGGCGGGGATGGAATTTGTCCAGATCGCCCGGCGCTCCGGAGCGGCCGGCAGAGGGAATTCGATCACGGTGCGCAGGCGCCGCAGGAACGCCTCGTCCAGATCCTTTTTCCGGTTGGTGGCCAGAATCGCCAGGCCGCGGAAGCGTTCCATGCGCTCCAGCAGGTAGCTGACCTCCAGGTTGGCGAAGCGATCGTTGGCGGAGCGGGTCTGCATCCGCTGGCCGAAGAGGGATTCGGCCTCGTCAAAGAAGAGCACGAGATCGGCCTGTTCGGCCGCGTCGAAAAGCCGGCGCAGGTTTTTCTCCGTTTCCCCGATGTATTTGTTCACGACCTGCGAAAGATCCACCCGGTACATGGGCAGCCGCAGTTCGGCGGCCAGCACCTCGGCCGCCATCGTCTTGCCGGTGCCCGGGGCGCCGGCGAATAGCGCGGAAACTCCGGCCTCCCCCCAGGCCTGGCCGGTGCCCCAGTCGGCGTGAACGCGCGAGAGGTTGCGCATCGCGGTCAGGAGTTGGTCGAACTGGGCGGAGCGTTCCGCGTCGAGCACGAGGTCGGTGCGGCGGAATCGAGGGCTGACGAGGTTCGCCTGTCCGCCGATCAGCCGACCGACCTGCTGCTGGCAGGCGCCGATCAGCCGTTCGAGCGAAAGGGGCCGACCGGTCTGGCCCAGCGCGGCCACGACGTCGGCGATGCCCGCGCCGTCGAGCCGGAAGCGGTAGGCGCATTCGCGCACGGCGTCCGGATCGGCGTCGAGCTGTTGCCGGGCGAGTTCGTCCTGCCAGGCCGCCCGGCGTTCGGCGTAGCCGAGCGCGGGAATCGCGAGCGTGGGCAGCGTGGGGGCGGGGAGCGGGACGCCCTCGGTCGAGGCGGCCGCGAAGACATAGAGCGGGAAGGGGCGCAGCGGATTGAGCCAGTTCGGATCGGCGGCCGCTCCGGTCGACGGCAAAAGCACGTCGCCGCCGCGCAGCCAACAAAAGGCCCCCACGTCCTCGAGGATGGTTGCCGTCACCGTCACGTTCGAGCGGACGCCATAGATCGGCCGGCGGGTCAACGCCGCGAGTCGGCGCAGCGTCGGCGCCGCCCGCCGGGGGTCGAGCGCGTCCGCGGAGAAGGCGATCGCCACGGGCACGAGGTGCAGCCCGGACGGCGGGCGGGCCATGCGCGAAGCGAGCAGTTCGAGGTCGAGCGGGACGGCCGGCTGAACCGCTTCGGGCGCCGTTTCCGGCTCGGCGATGCATTCGAGCTCCGGTGGCGGGCGCGACGCCCGGCCCTCGAGAATCTGCGCCACGAGCGCGGGCATGGCCAGCGGGGCGGTCCATTCGTTGGCGGTTTCGTTGCGGCGCAGGATGCCGCGCGCGAAGAGCGGGTGAATCGGCGCCATGAGCGGCTGGAGCGCCCGCGGATCGTCCCACAGCCACTGGGCCAAACCCAAGGTGGGAAGGGTCTGGCGCGGGTCGCCCTGCAATGTGGCGATGAGACCGCCGACCGCGGCGTCCCGGGCCGCCGCCAACGCCAGCGCGACCACGAATAATTCGGCCCGATTCAGGCCGAGGTCCCGCGCCAGCCAGGCGAACGATCCCCGGGTTCGGCTGCGGCCGCGCAGCGGCAGCGGGCCGGCGCGGATGCGCTCGTCCAGATAGTGGGCGGTGGGATCCTTGGCGAAGAACCGCCGGCGGTGCTCGTCCAGCGAGAGGCGCTCAAGGGCGTCGGACAGGCGGTCGGCCCTTTCCGGATTGCGCCACAACCAGGTCAATTCGCGGCGCATCCGGAGGATCACCTGCTCGAGCCATAGGCGGGTGAACCGATCGTTGGGCGGAAGCCCTTCGGTGAGCGAAGTGAAACGCGAGTCCGGCGGAGCGGCCTTCGGTTTGCTCATGGCGCGGCCAAGTTGAGGTTGAAGGTCTGCACGGCCTGCTGGCCGTTGACCCGAAACACCGCAAAATAGACCCCCGGGGCGATGGCGCTGGTCGTCGGTATGGCGAACTGCTGCTGACTCTGATCGGCCGGCGGGTTGAAGGACGGATCGGGCAGGTCGAGGAGGACGGCGACGACGCCATTCCGCACAAGGGCGAATTCCACGTAGTCGCCCTGCCCGCCCAGCAGTTGGCCGGAAAGGCCGATCGTGCCGTAAACATTGGGGTCGATGGCGGAAACCGCCGCGACCGAAAGGAGCGTCATCGTCGCGACCGTGGGCCGCAAGGAGACCCCGATCAGTCCGCTCGTGATCGCCAGCCCGCTCGCCACGCTCTGGCTGACCGACACGGCGATGCTGCCGGCGGACATGGCGGTCGGATCGAGTCCGGTCACGAGAATCGACAGGGCCTGGGGGTGTTGCATCGTCGGCGAAAAACTGGCCGAACCGAAGTTCACGGTGAGCCCGGGGGCGTCGAGCCCGTTGCCCAGGAGCGTGAGCGCGTCGCCCATTTCGACCGCCGGCGGCTGCGCGCTGTCGAGCACCGGACCCATGCTGGGCAGGACATAGTTGCGCACCCCGGCCAGGCCGATCTTCGTTCCGAGCAGATAGTTCACGCCGACCAGTTGCAGGCCGGTTGGCGGCTGGGGCTGGGCGATCAACACCGGCCGAACCTGAAAGGCCGCCGAGCAGCGAAACTTGTCGTCCGGGCCCTGCATCAGCCGGGAAAGCAGTTCGGGCGTCGCCTGGTCGAACGTGAGCTTCAGGGGTTCGGGATTGTCGAATAGGGCCGGGTATCCGGCCAGGGCCGGCAGGGCGTCGCCCACGCCCATCAACACCTGGAGGCCAAGGCCCAGCAGATCATGGCTGTCGGCCGTGTCGCTTTCGCCGTTGGCATCGAACGCCGTCAGCAGGTAGCGCAACACCATCCACAACGGGGGCGGGTTGCCGGGCGTCAGGGCGATGTTGCGCATCGCCCCGTCGACCTCGACTTCGTAAAGGAAGAGATTGATGCGCGGCTGGGTGGCGGCGCCCTGCGCGTCCGCCTGCGGGCGCTGAATCGTGATCTTCGGGTTGTAGGGCGGCACATTCCACAGGGCCGTCGTGAGCACGCCCGCGAGGTAGCGACTCACCGATCCAACCGCCAATCCCGTTTGCGCGAGGGCCATGGGTTCGGGGAGGTTGCCAGTCTAGCGATCGAGAAAACTCCGAGCCCAGCGGCGCCGGGTATCGGCGGCCGGTGGTAGCGGCCGAACGGGCGGGGGGGGCGCGGCGGCGGCGATCGGTGGCTCCATTTGCACCACGATGGAGCCGATATTCAGGCTGACCGGTTCGGATTGGGCGTCGGGGTGGGCGTCGCCTCTTTCGGTTCTCGACCGGGAAACGGGGGCCGGTTCGCTCGACGACGGGGAGGGCCGGGCGAGATAGGCCCGTTCAAGTTCGCTTTGGCGCCGGGCGATTTCCGCGAGTACGAGGTTCAGGTTGGGGCGGTCCGCGGGGGTCGGAGTCGGATCGGTCCGTTGTGGCGGCCCAAGATCGAACTGCGCCGAAGCCGGGTCGACGCGCCGTCCATCCGGTCTTCGGGGAGCGGCCGCAGCGGGCTCAATCGGGGCCGCGAAGTGCGGGGGCCGACCGGACGGGAATGGCTCGCCGGGGTGGCGGGTTTGGACCCGAAGCGGCGACACCGTTTCCCGCAGTCCCGGTTGGGAAAAATCGCGTTCGCGGCCGGGCTCCGGGCGGTCCCCCGGTTGGCGGGGGGCGACCGGAGCGGGCGGAGCGGAAACGGACGGAGAAAGGACGGGTGTGTGGATCGGTTGCGGAAACGGGGTGGTCACCGCGGCGGCCGGTTTGCCAGCCGGAAGCTCCGGCGCTAAGGCTCGTCCGGCGGTTTCCACCGGAAGCGGACGCACCGGGTCGGCCGTCGCCCGTGCAGGAGTGGCCTCCGGCTCAGGCGAGCCGTCGGTCGAGGCCGGCGCGGCCCGGGCGTTTTCGTCGGCCAGGAAATCGACCGCCGGCAGCCAAGCGGGCCGGCGCGCGGGCATCACCCGGGCGCGGGTTTCGTGGGCGAGATGGGCGAGGTAGCGCATGCGTCAACCCGCGGTCGCGTCGATGAGATCCAGGTAGCTTTGTCGCCGCCATTTTGGCAGTTCGAGGATCTGCCGCTCGCTCCAATGGTATCTTGAAGCCAGGCGATGGACGTCCTCGATCAACGCCTGCTGGGCCCCGGCCAGGCGGTCGAGCGCCCGACCCACGAGATCCGGGGTGACGTCGGAAGGCTTGCCGCAGTGCGGACACACGACGCTCAGGTGAAAGCCGATCAACGGATCGAAGCGGTCCATCGCCGCATCGACCGCGAGCGCGATGGCCTCGAGGCTCAGGCCCGCGGCGAGCAGGTCTTCCAGCGAGGGCCGGAGGAGAATCGAACGCAGCATCGCGGCGCTGTCCTCGTCCGGCGGCTGCGCGAGCCAGGCGGCCTGATCGCGGCCCGTGGGCCGGCGCAGGACGGCCTCGCGTTCGCCGATCCAAAACGTCGTGGTCGGCTGGTCGCGCCGTTCATCGCCCAGGGTGAGAATCTGCTCGGCCGTCAGTTCGAATTCGCTGTCTTGCGCGCAGACCGTGGCGGCGCAGCGCAGGCGCCAGCGAAACGGCCGCGGGTCGGCGAGAGCCGCCAACGCGACCAGGACCTCGATGCGCAGGCCGACCGGCCACTCGAGCACGCGCCGGCGGTCGGTCGGTCGGCCCGCCGCGTCCCGGCTGCAGCGCACCAGCAATTCGGTGATCAACTCGGGCCGCGGCGCCAAATGAAACTCCACCCCGAGGTCCTCCTCGGCCGATCCGAACGGCCGGAGGACCCGGGGAACGCCGGCCGGCGACTCGTCGACGAGCCACCGCGGGAGGAAGGAAAGGTCCGGTGTTGCGGTCATGGTTCCTCGTCGGCCGCCGGGGGGAAGGGTAGCCGCCGAATCCCTCCGGTTCCGCCGCTCCGGTTATTGGGATTCGTTAGGTTCGGTGGCGCTGAGGTCGCGTTCCCAGCCCTCCATCTCGAGCTTGATGGTTTCGATCGCGATCGCATTCGCGCTCGAATCCAGCGCCGGCGCCGCCTGGTATTCGCTCACCCAGCAGCCATGCAGGAAAAAGCGCCGGGCGACCTGGCCCTTTTCATTGAGCACTTCCAAGGCGCATTCCTTGCGGTAGTTCACCAGATCCATCGCCGTGTCGCCGGCATAGGGATGCACCTTGTTCGCCCAGTTCTCGAAATCGAGATCCCAGGTGATGCCCCGTTCCAGCGTGACCGCGTCGTAGGTGGTCCGGCCCGGGGTCTTGTGGTCCACGCTGTTCTCGCCGCCGCTGCGGTGGGTGATCACGTTGGTCGAGCGCTTGAGGGCGCTGGCTTTCATCACGCCGAGCACCGTCTTGCCGTCC
>CAZWMF010000157.1:0-8332 GCA_964634535.1 uncultured Opitutaceae bacterium
CACTGCGCCACGTAATACGGTGGCTCCTTGTAGACACAAAATTTGATCGTTCGCATGGCCACACGATAGCCCGTTGTCGTCATCGGGCAACGTCTCTTTCCCTGGGATGGAAGTGCCGGTGCGCCTCCTTTAACTTTGTGATCGTTAGGTGTAAGTAACGCTTGGCCGTTGCGAAGCTGCGGTGGCCGAGGATTACCCAGACGTGGCCCAGGTTCGCCGGGTTTTCAAAAGTTGCGTCGTGCAACTGTGCCAGTACAGGTGGCGGGTCACGCGTTTTTCTTGCCGGCCTGGTCAGAACGCCCGGGCGTACTGAATGGGTGGCGATAGGCGGTTTAGGCAGCGCAACTGGCGGGCGGCGTTCAGTGCCCAATCGGGATCGCGCAGGAAGGCCCGGGCCAGAAACACGACGTCGGCCTGTTCGGAACGAATGATGGCGTCGGCTTGGGCCGGTTCGGTGATCATGCCGACGGCGATCGTCCCGATGGCGGCCTCCCGGCGGATCCGTTCGGCAAACGGCACCTGGTAACCGGGGCCGACGGGTATCTTTGCTCCGGGCACGAGTCCGCCCGAACTGCAGTCGACCAAGTCGACGCCCTCGGCCTTGAGGCGGCGGGAAACCTCAACGCATTGGTCGATATCCCAACCGCCGTCCACCCAATCGGTGCAGGACAAGCGCACGGTGAGCGGCAGGCGATCGGGCCAGACCTGGCGCACGGCCCGGGTGGTTTCGAGCAGGAAGCGGATGCGGTTATCGAAGCTACCGCCATAGGCGTCGGAGCGGTGGTTGCTGAGGGGCGAGAGGAATTGGTGGATCAGGTAGCCGTGGGCCGCGTGAAGCTCCAGCCATTCGCAGCCGGCCGTCAGCGCGCGGATCGCCGCTTGGACGAACTGGCCTTGGACGGTGGCAATATCGCCCAAGCTCATGGCCCGAGGTACTTTGGGTAGCGAACTGCCAAAGGCGATCGGGCTCGCGCTGAGCGTCGGCCACCCGCCGGGTTCCCCGTCGGGTATCTGGCCGCCGCCCTTCCAGGGAATCGCATCGGAGGCTTTGCGCCCGGCATGGGCGATTTGGATCCCCAGGACGGCGCCCTGACTACGGACAAAACGACCGATGCGGGCCAACGGCTCCACCTGGTCGTCGGACCAGATGCCGGCATCTCCGGCGGTGATGCGTCCGTCCGGGGACACGGCGGAGGCCTCGGCTACCACCAAAGCGGCCCCGCCGCTCGCACGTGCGCCCAGGTGAACGAGATGCCAATCATCCATCCGGCCATCGGTTGACGAATATTGGCACATTGGGGAGACCCCGATGCGGTTGCGCAAGGTGATCGATTTGACGGTAAAGGGGTCGAATAGGCTGGGCATTTCTTCCGAAACTATCCGGAAAACGATGTGAAACAACCGGGAGCGGACGGGCGAGTGGCCCGCCAGAGGCGAATCGAGGCCAGAAAAGGATTGAATCGGATTCCCGCGACCGCTCCGCTTTGGGAGTGTCGGCCAACTCATTACCTATCCTGATGCTGGGGCTGCCAAAGGGCAGCATGGAAGAATCCACCAAGAATCTGTTCGCCAAAGCCGGGTGGAAGATCGCCTCCAGCAGTCGCTCCTACAAACCCTCGATCGACGATCCTGAACTGGACGGACGCTTCGTTCGAGCCCAGGAAGTCAGCCGGTACGTCGAACATGGTTTCTTTGACTGCGGCCTGACGGGCTTCGATTGGATCCAGGAAAACGAATCCGACGTGGTCGAGGTCTGCGACCTGATCTATAGTCGCGCCTCGACGCAAAAGTCCCGCTGGGTTCTGTGCGTGCCGGAATCCTCGCCGATCCAGAAGGCCGAGCAGTTGGCCGGCAAACGGGTCGCGACGGAGCTCGTCAACACGGTGAAGCGATATTTTGCGGCCAAGAGCGTTCCGGTGACCGTGGAGTTTTCCTGGGGCGCGACCGAGGTGAAGGTGCCCGACCTCGTGGATGCGATCGTCGACATCACCGAGACCGGCAGTTCCCTTCGGGCCAACAAGCTGCGGATCGTCGACACGCTCTTGGAGACGAACATCAAGTTCATCGCCAACCGGAAGAGCTGGGCCGATCCGGTCAAGAAGCGCAAGATCGAGACGATCGCCCTTCTGCTCAAGGGGGCATTGGAGGCCGAGTCCAAGGTGGGACTCAAGATGAACGCCCCGAAGGACGCGCTCGAGGCAATCATCAAGGCCGTGCCGTCGTTGCGCAATCCGACCGTTTCGCCCTTGAGCAATGCCGGCTGGCTGGCGCTCGAAACGATCATCGACGAAAGCGTCGTCCGGGAAATCATTCCGCAGCTCAAGGCGCTCGGGGCCGAGGGCATCGTCGAGTATCCCCTGAACAAGGTGGTTTACAGACCCCGCGGAGGGCGCGGCCATGGCGAAGGAGCCCACAGGCAAACGCTCGCGGGTACGCGTCCCGGAAAGCCCGCGGAACCAGCCGGTCGTGCTGGGGCTCCTGCAGCACGCCGGCCTGGCCGATCCGGCGGCCAACTTGCGTCAGACCTTGGCGCGGGCGGAAGCGGCGGCCGGGCGAGGCGCCCAGATCATCTGCACGCAGGAGCTATTCCGGTCTCCGTACTTTTGCCAGGCCGAGGACTATGCGAATTTCCGGCTGGCCGAGCCGATTCCCGGGCCCAGCACGCGGGCCTTTCAGGCGCTTGCGAAAAGGCTCGGGGTCGTGATCGTCGCGTCGCTTTTCGAGAAGCGCGCGAGCGGACTCTACCACAATACGGCGGTCGTCATCGACGCCGACGGCACGCTGCTCGGGCGCTACCGGAAGATGCACATCCCGGACGATCCGCTGTACTACGAGAAGTTCTATTTTACCCCGGGCGACACCGGGTTTCGGGCCTGGTCGACGCGATTTGGCCGGATCGGCGTCCTGATCTGCTGGGACCAGTGGTACCCGGAGGCGGCGCGGCTGACCGCGCTGCAGGGGGCGGAAATCCTGTTCTATCCGACGGCGATCGGCTGGCATCCGAAGGAGAAGGCCGCGCTCGGGGCCAACCAGCACGGGGCCTGGGAGACGATTCAGCGCGCGCACGCCGTGGCCAACGGCTGCTTTGTCGCGGTGTGCAACCGCATTGGCCACGAGGGGCTGCCCGGCGGGGATGGTCTCGAGTTCTGGGGCCAGAGCTTCGTGGCGGGCACGAGCGGGCAGATTCTCGCCAAGGCGAGCGCGGACCGGGAGGAGATTCTGACCGTGGCGGTCGATCTCGACCAGGTGGACGACACGCGCACGCATTGGCCCTTCCTGCGGGATCGGCGGATCGAAGCGTACGGCGATCTCTCGCGGCGCTTTATCGATTGACCATGGCGATCCTGCGCACAACCGGGGGTTTCGCATGAAGCCGGCCCGCCTCGGGTTTCGTTGGCCCGCCGAATGGGAGCGGCAGGAGGCCGTCTGGCTGTCCTGGCCGCATCGGCGCGCCACCTGGCCCGAGTCATTTGGGCCGATTCCGGCAAAGTTTGCGGAGATCGCCGCGCGCATCAGCCGGTTCGAGACCGTGCGCATCAATCTTCCGCGGGCCGGTCAGGGCGGGGCGCGCCGGCTCATCGGCCGGGCGGGCGCCGATCTGGAGCGCGTGGAATTCTTCCCGCACCCCACGAACGACGCCTGGTGCCGGGATCACGGGCCGATTTTCGTCAAACGCGATTCCACGGGCGAAGTCGCGGTGACCGATTGGACCTTCAATTCCTGGGGCGAAAAGTACAAGCCCTTCGGGAGGGACAATCGGATCCCCCATCGGATTGCCCGGGCGCTCGGGCTGCGCTCCTTCGCGCGGAAGATGATCCTCGAGGGCGGGTCGATCGACGGCAATGGGCGCGGTCAATTGCTCACGACCGAGGCCTGCTTGCTCAATCCCAACCGCAATCCGCGGATGAGCCGGGAGGAGATTGAGCAGACGCTGCGCGACACCCTGGGCGTTCGCGATATCCTGTGGCTCGGCAAGGGCATCCTGGGCGACGACACCGACGGCCACGTCGACGACCTCAGCCGGTTTTTCCGGGAGGACGGGATCGTCACGGCGGTGGAAACCGATCGGCGGGACGCCAACTACGCGAACCTGAAGGAAAACTTCGATCGGTTGCGCCGCCTGCGGACGCCGGCGGGCCGACCCTACACGCTGGTCGAACTGCCGATGCCGCGGGCGTGTTCTTACCGGGGCCACCGCCTGCCGGCGAGCTACGCCAACTTTCTGGTGATCAATGGGGCGGTCCTGATGCCGGCATTTCGGCAGCCCCGGCGGGACGCGGCCGCGGCCAAGGTGCTCGGCGACTGTTTTCCGGGCCGCGAGGTCGTTCCGATCGATTGCTTGGAACTTGTGCGGGGTTTGGGCACCTTACATTGTATCTCCCAACAACAACCGGCCCATGGCCTTTCCCCCTGAAACCGGCCCGGTCCGGAATGATGCGATGACCGTTTCTCGTCCGACATTTTTCCGGCTGCTGCTCGGTTTGGCTATCGTCGGCTTGGCCGGCTGCGAATCCGAGATCGAAAATGCACGCGAACAGGTGACCGGGGACTATCCGGTCCAGACGCGAACCTTCCCGGCCGATGTGCCCAAGGTGTACGCCGCCGCCCGGGCGGCCCTCAAGGATATGGGTTTTCATTTCACCCACGGCGGCCAGCACCAGGGCGAAGTCGACGGCATGAGCGCGATCGCTCCGGGCGAGGAAAACGGCAGCTCCCAGCAGTTCGGGCTGAAGGCCCATCTCGAAGCGACGCTCGACGGCAAAGGCACCGAAGTGACCGTGAGCATGACCCGCGTGATCGAGCCCGACACCGAGGGTCACCCGGGCCAGGGAGTCGAAAGTCCGCTGCGCGACACGGCGCTGTACGAGGCTTTCTTCGAGGGCGTGCAGCGCAATTTGGGGTTGGCCCCGGCGCCCGGATCCTGAACCCATCGGGCACGGCATGGTCCTCGATCACTTTGGCAATGCGGCGCGCTATCGCGGCCTGCATCCGCGTCTGGCCCGAGGGTTCGAGTGGCTCGCGAGTTTGCCGGCCGACTTGGCCCCCGGCCGGCACGACATCGACGGCGACAATCTGTTTGCGCTCGTCCAGTCCTACGAGACCGGGCCGGCGTCGGCCAAGCAGTTCGAATCGCACCGCATCAATCTAGACATTCAGTACGTGGCGGCGGGCACCGAGACCATCCTTGTGACGCCGACCGGCGGCCTGAAGCCGGCGGGCGACTACGATCTCGAAAAGGACATCATTTTTTACGAGGACCCGCCGGCGAGCACGGCTTTGCGGTGTTCGGCCGGCAGCTTTACGTTGTTCTTCCCCGAGGATGCGCACAAGCCGGGCTGTTTCGCCGGGGCCCCGTCCCAGGTGAGGAAGATCGTCGTCAAGGTGAGGCTTTAGTCTCAATGCGGTTCGGATATTCGCGGCAATTCGGTGATATTGACCGGCCCAGTGACCCGGCTTCGAGTGGCCCGGAGACCGACAACTTGGGAAAAGCGGCCTCGGCGGAACGGTCCGACGAATTCAGGAAATCGGCGGGCTAACCGCAGCGGGTCTCCGGCGCAGGGTGATCAGCAGCAGCGCGAATACCCCGGTCAGGATGCCCGGAAGGACGACCAGGCGGCCGATGGTTTGAAGGCCGGCCTCGGTGGCCGAAAGGTGGACCGCAATGGCGGCATCGTAGGACCGACCGATGACGGGCAGGATCAAGCCCGAGCTCAGCATGCCGGCCCCGCCCATCACGGCGAGTCCGAGGGCCCCGGTGTCGGGGAAGCGCTCGTTGACGAAGCCGAGCATGGTGGGCCAGAAGAAGCACACGCCCACGGCGAAGAGCGTCGCCGAAACGAAGAGCGCCGGCCCGTGGGAATGGCTCATCGCCAGGATGCCGAGGCCGCTCAAGATGGCACTAGCGAGGAGCATGCCTAACGGAGAGAGCCGATGCACGAAGGGGCCGGCGAATTGCCGGCCGACGGCCATGAGTCCGGTGATCCAGACGAGGACCAGGATGCCCGATGCGCCGGCTTGGTTCAGAATGCTGGGAATCCATTGGTTGGGTCCGAATTCCGTCGTCGCGGTCATCAGCATGCAGGCGACCATCAGGAGAAAGAGCGGATGCAGGCAGGCCCGGAACATGCGCTGGGTCGACACCCCGCTGCTCACGCGTTCGGTCCGGGGGAACGGCTGGCGGGCAAAGAGGAGGCCGTAAACGGCAAGGGGCACGAGCATGGCGCCAAACTCCAGGCGCCAGCCGAGGTTCCAATGGTCCGCCAGGAACGCCCAGAGGCCGCCGATGACGATGCCGCCGGGGAACCAAACATGGAACCGGTTGAGAAAGGTCGTCTTGTCGTGGGCATAGATCGTCGCGATCAGCGGATTGCAGGCCGCTTCGACCGAACCGTTGGCGAGGCCAAAGCACAGGGTGCCGAGATAGAGGCTGCGGTAATCCCAGGCGCACATCGTGAGGACGATGCCGGCCAGATGTCCGATGAATGCGATGCCCATGATGCGCCCCAGGCCGAGGGCATCGCAGAGTGGACCGCCCACGACCATCGCCGCGGTGAAGCCCCAGAACGCGGTCGAATCGATCCAGCCGACCTGCTCGTGGGTGAGGTGGAATTGGTCGGCCCAGGCGGCGTTCGCATTGCCGCGCAGGGCGAAGCTGACGGCGGTGACGACGAGCGCGATCCGGCTCGCGAGGAAGAGCCGGCCGGGATTTACGGATGGGGTTTCGGGAGGCATGGGGTGGGAGGGTGGAACCGAGGCTAGCCTGCCGCCGTCATAATTTCCGGCGAATCGGGCGGCTTTTCTCGGGTGCGATCTTTACCGGTCTTGTGACGGATGCGGGTTGACCAGAATCGGCGTGGGGCCATCGCAGGCCCGCTGTCGGCCGCGGGGCCGCGCAGCCCCGGGCCGAAACCGGGCTCAAGCGGCCGGGCTTCAGGGGTTCAGCGACCGGAGATAGGCGAGGCTCTTCGGGATATTCTGGACCGGGGCCGACGTCTCGTCCTCGATGAAGTAGTATTGGACGCCGACTTCCTCGGCCGCGCGCACGACCGCAGGCCAGTCGATCTGGCCCGTGCCCACGGCGACCTCGTCGGCGACCGGAGCGCGTCCGGTGTGGAAATTATGGGGAGCGCCCTTGCGCATATCCTTGACATGCATGAGCCGCCAGCGGTTCGGGTATTTGTGCAGAAGCGCCACCGGATCCTGGCCGGCATGGTAGACCCAGAACACGTCCATTTCAAAATCGACCAAGTCCGGGTTGGTCTCCCGCGCCATGACGTCGAATACGGTGTCCGGGCCGCCGGCCGCGGGCTGAAACTCATAGCCGTGCGGGTGATAGCAGAAGCGGATGCCGGCGGCGCGGAAGGCCGCGCCCCATCGGTTGAAGTCGGCGACGGCTTTCCGAGCGGCCGCGACGTCGAAATCATCGCCTTCGTGGGGAATCCACGGGCAGGCGACGTAGCTGACTCCGAGCGCCTGCGCGTCCCGGACGGCGCCCGCCAGGTCCTTTTGGATATCCGCGTATTGAAAGTGAGCGGAAACCGCCTTCAGCCCGCGTGCCCGGAGCATGTTGGCAAATTCGGGAGCGGGCACGCCATAGGTGCCCGCCGGCTCGACTGCGGTGAAGCCGTCGGCCGTGATCCGGTCCAGGGCCCAGGGCAAATCGAGCGCGGCCTCCTTGCGCAGGCTGTAGATCTGCAGCCCGATTTGGTCGCGAAAATCCGCGGCCGGCATTTCCCGGTAGCTCACGTAGGCGATCCGGGTGCCGTCGGGCGACCAGGAGGAGACGTTGATCGTGCCCTGGCCGCCGAATAGGTTTGTCAGGACCCGGGGTTCGCCGCCCTCGGCCGGCATGATCCGCAGGAGCACTTCCTTGCCGGGGGGGTGCACGTCCTTGGGCACGTCATCGTTGAACGAAATGAACACCAGTTGGCGGCCGTCCGGCGACGGGTGGGCGAACCAGTTGTTGTACCGGTCGGTGGTCAACGCCTGTTGGGCGCTGCCGTCGGGATGCATCCGCCAGATCTGCATGCGGTCGGTGCGGGCGGAGTTGAAATAGATCCACTGGCCGTCCGGGGAATAGTCGGGCCCGTCGTCGAGTTCCGGGGCGGTGGTGAGCCGATGCTCTTCGCCGCCGTCGACCGAGATCGTGTAGACGTCGAAATTGCCGTTCCGCTCGGCGCAGTAGGCGAGCGTCTTTCCGTCCGGCGACCAGCCGTGCCAGTACGAGGGCGACAAGGGGGTGATGAGGCGCGGGGCCCCGCCGGTGGCCGGCAGGATGTAGACGTGAGATCGGCCTTCCTCGCGGGCGCCGCTGATCGCCAGGAGCGTGCCA
>CAZWMF010000158.1:0-8290 GCA_964634535.1 uncultured Opitutaceae bacterium
GATCATCACGAACAACGCCGGCGGATATTCATTCTACCGCAGCGGAGCCAAGGGGCGCTTCCTGCGGATGCGCTTCAATGGCATCCCGATGGACCAGCCGGGCCGGTATTTTTACCTGAGGGACGCCGCGTCGGGCGATTTTTGGTCCTCGTCCTGGCAGCCGGTGGGCAAGCCGCTCTCGAAATTCACCTCGACCTGCCGTCACGGGACCGGTTACACGGCCATCCAAAGCCGCTATTCCGGCATCGCCACCGAATCGCTGTACTTTGTGCCGCTCGGGCAGACCTTCGAATATTGGCGGCTCAAGGTGGTCAATCGCACCAAGCGGGAGCGCCGGCTTTCCGTGTTCACCTACTGCGAATTCGCGAATCTCTGGGACACGTGGATCGACCTGGTCAACCTCCAGTACTCCCAGTTCATCACCCGGGCGGAACTCACCGACAACATTCTCGGCGTCACCTGCAATCCCAACTACGGATTCGACGGCGCCGACCTGACCGGGTGCAACCGGGTCTGGATGACGCTGGCCGGCGCCCCGCTGGCCGGTTGGGAGACGGTGCGCGAGCGCTTTCTGGGCGGCTACGGCGGCTATGCCGCCCCCGCGGCGGTGGTGGCCGGCAGCTGCTCGAATTTTCTGGCGGAGGGCGACAATGTCTGCGGGGCGCTGCAGGCCGACCTCACTCTCGCTCCCGGGGAGAGCCGCGAACTGATCGTGCTGCTCGGCCTGGGCACCGTGGACACCCACGGCCGCCGGACCGTCGCCGAATTCGCGAATTCCGCCCGCTGCGCGGAGGAATTCGCCAAACTCAAGGCCGCCCGGCACGCCCCGCTTGAGGGCCTGAGGGTGAAGACGCCGGAATCCGACTTCGACCACATGGTGAACGTCTGGAACGCTTACAACGCGCTCATCACCTACACGTGGTCGCGGTCCGCCTCGCTGATTTACAACGGCGAGCGCGATGGCCTCGGCTTCCGCGACACCGTCCAGGACATCCTGGGGGTCATCCCCCTGCTGGGGGAAGAGGTGCGGCCCCGGTTGGAGCTCATGCTCACCGGGCAGGTCGCCAACGGCGGGGCCATCCCCGTGATCAAGCCGTTTTCCCACCGGCCGGGCTTCGAGGCGCCGCCGCCCGACGACGAGTATCGCAGCGACGACTGCCTGTGGTTCTTCAATGCGGTCCCGGCCTATGTCGCCGAGACGGGGGATCTGGATTTTTACCGCAAGGTCCTGCCCTTCGCCGATCGCGGCGAGGCGACGGTCTTCGGCCATCTGCGGCGTGCCCTCGACTTCAACCTGGAGCGCACCGGGCGCAACGGGCTGCCCTGCGGCCTGGCGGCCGATTGGAACGATTGCATCAAGCTGGGTTATCGCGGCGAGAGCGTGTTCGTGGCCTTCCAGGTACGCCTGGGCCTGGGCGTCTATGCGCAGATCGCGGAGCGGCTGGGCGAGCCGGCCGAGGCGGCCTGGGCGCGGGCGAAACAGGCCGAACTGGATGCGAATATCCAGAAGGTGTGCTGGGACGGGGCCTGGTTCATCTGGGCGGTCGGCGAGGACGGGACGATTTACGGAACGAAGGATTTTGCCGAGGGCCAGGTGTATATGAACACCCAGGTGTGGGCCGTGATCAGCGGCGCGGCCACGCCGGAGCAGGCCCGGGGCGCCCTGCAAACCATGAAGGAGCGGTTGGCCACGCCCTACGGCGTCATGCTGTGCGCGCCTCCGTTTGTGAAGGCCAACCCGGACGTCATGAAGGCGACCCTCTTCAACACCGGGATCAAGGAAAACGCCGGAATATTCTCGCACACCCAAAGCTGGGGCGTGATGGCCGAGTGCCTGGTGGGCGACGGCGACCAGGCGTTCGCCTATTACCGCGCGTTCATGCCCTCGGCCTACAACGATCGGGCGGAAATCCGTCAGATCGAGCCGTATGTCCACTGCCAGACGACCTACTCGCGCTACAATCGAAACGAGGGGGCCTCGCGCGTGCCTTGGCTGTCGGGCACGGCGTCGTGGAGCTATTACAGCGCGACGCATTGGATCCTCGGCATCCGCCCGGAACTCGACGGCCTGCGCATCGATCCGTGCATTCCGAAGGGCTGGCCCGGCTTCACGATGCGCCGGCGCTTCCGGGGCAAGCACCTGAAAATCGAGGTGCAGAATCCGGCGGGCGTCTGTCGCGGGGTCAAGACCCTGACGATCGACGGACGGGCGCTGCCCGACAATCTGGTGCCGGCCGCGCAGCTGCGCGACGGCGCCCGGATCGTCGCGGTGCTCGGCTAGCCCTTTTCCAGTTTGGTTTCCGCCTCGGCGAGCGTCGCGCAGGTGGCGATCGTCACCTTGCCGCGGTAGTGGATGATCGAGAGGATATTGATGCCGATATCCTTTGCCGGGTCGGGAATCACCCGGATCACCGTGCGGACCCCCTGGGTGCGGCAGCGATCCATGATCCGCGACAGGTACGGGGCGCAATCGAGGTCCATCGATTCGAGTTCGCTGAAATCGGCGAGGACGGTAAAGCCGGGCTGGACCCCGGCCAGTTGCCCCTCGATCTGCGCCACGGCCGCCTGAAGATCGACCGCGGTCAGGTTGCCCCGGTAATGGGTGCGCACGATGTTGCGCGCCGGATCGAGGATGGCTTCAAACTTGGGTTTCACGCTCGGGCGATCTATACGGGAGGGCCGTCGGGTTTGGCGAGCCTGTTAGCCGGCGCCGCCGGTATGGCGCTACGCTGAAAGCAGGGGCTAGGCGATCTGGCCCAAACGCGGCCGAAGCAGCACGAGGTCGGGATCGGTGGCCGCCAGCGTGCGCAGCACCGGGTCGAGACCGAAGGCCCGCTGCAGCCGGGCAATGGCCGCGTCCGGTTGGGCGGAAAGGCAATAGTAGCAGCCGAGGTTGTAGTTCAATAGCCCCGAAGTTTGGCCGAATGCCGGGTCGACCGACTCCAGGACGCGGATCGCCTGGGCCAGGCCCTGGGTCCGGCGCAGCGCAAAGGCGAGGTTGATCCAGTGCCGCAGGCATCCCGGATGTTTTACGGCGTGCCGGCGGGCGAGCGTTTCCAGGTCGGTCCAGGCCTCCGCGGCGTAGAGGATGGCCATGCGGGCTTCGATCGCCGCCGGTTGCTCCTTCTGGTCCTCCGCGATCCGGTCCCACTCCTCCTGCGCCGGTCCCACCAGCCCGAGGCCCAAATATCCGCTGATGAATTCGAGGCTCCGCCGCAGGGCGTGCGCGATCGGACCGGACCCGGAGGGCTCCTCGTTATCCACCACCCCAGGAAGACCGTCTCGGTGGGAAACGCAACCCGCCGGTGGCGGCCCCGCGGCCGGTGGATCAGGCGGGAGAGGTCCGCACGGAGTAGACGATCACCGACTCGTTGCGCGTGTAACCCAGACCGGTCCCTGGCCCGCCCTTTTCTTCCAAGAACGCCAACATGCGGGCGGAAACCTCCTCCCGCGTGTTGCCCGAGATCGTCACGCTCACCTCGGGGCAATATTGGTAAAACTGGGAGCCGACCTGCCACTGGAAGCAGCGCACTCCGGTGATGCCGGCCCGGGGTTCGCGCAAATAGGGGTTTTCCAGCATGCGGCTCACCACCGCGGCAAAATCCGGCTTGATCGGTTTGCCGAACGCGTCGTTGGCGCCGACCTTGAGCACCTGATCCAGGAGGATATCATCCAACGTGCTGCTGACGACGATGATGGGCAGACAGCGCCAATCGGCGGTCTGCCGGACGCTGTCGATGAAATCGAGGGCGGTCTCCGT
Source organism: uncultured Opitutaceae bacterium (assembly GCA_964634535.1). Lineage (GTDB taxonomy): Bacteria > Verrucomicrobiota > Verrucomicrobiia > Opitutales > Opitutaceae > Palsa-1447. Next base: position 3,761 of record CAZWMF010000158.1, read on the forward strand.
TTCGACCATGTAATCGGCGATGATCAGATCCAGCTTGCGCTGCGCCAACTGCGCCCGGGCTTCGGGCACGGTTGCGGCCAGGACGATCTCGCCGACACCGGCCAGCACGCGGCGCATCACCTGTTGGGAGACGCGCGCGTCCTCCAAATACAAGATGCGCTTGGTGGGCGCGGGCACGCCGGCGTGCGCGGAACCGTCAGTGTTCATCAAGGTGTTATCAGGCGAATGAATGATAAGATCCGCGACAGGCCGGCGAAATTCCGAGGGGGCCGCCGACGCGGATTCGGCGGAGTATGGAGGCCGCGGGGTGGGAGGCAATGTTTTGCCGTTGGCGCGACGGACTGGTGGGATATCGGCCACGGGCCGGGCGCGGCCGTCTTTCGGCTGGCTTGCCCGCGGATACGGCGTAAAACGGCGGGATGAGGAGAATGGTGGCGCTTGGCGGCGCGGTCTTGCTGGGAATGCTGGGCGGCGGCACCGCGGGGGCCGCGCCGAACGCGCAGCAGCGGGCCTGGCTCGCGCGGGCGCAGCGCCACGACAAGGCGGGCTGGATCTACCTGCACGTCGAAGGCGGCCCGGAGGAGCGGGGTTTCCAGCACGGCTACCTTCTCGCCCGGGAAATCGCCGAGTGCCGCCGCGTTTTCCAGATCGAGTGGCTGCACGACTCCAGCATGGATTGGCCCTGGCTGATCGAGCACACGAAGGCCTTCACCCTGCCGGCGGTCGATCCGGAGAATCTCGCGGAAATCCGGGGAATCGTCGCGGGCATGCGGGCGGCCGGCGTCGGCACGAGCGTCGAGGAGATGGTGACATACAATGCCTGGATTGAGTTGACCGAATATTGGTGGCCCTTGGCGCAACGCGCCCTGACCGAGGGCGTCGACGTGGTGGCCAAGCCGAAGGACCGGTGCTCCGCCTTCATCGCGGTCGGCCGGATGACCAAGGACGGGGGCGTGGTCCTCGGGCACAACACGATGGACGTCTACACCGAGGCCTTCACCAATCTGATTATCGACATCGTGCCGGCCCGCGGGCATCGGATCCTCATGCAGGCCCAGCCCGGGTGGATCCATAGCGGGACGGATTTTTTCATCACCGACGCGGGTTTGGTGGGGACGGAAACCACCATCGACGGATTTCAGCATTTCAGCGAGAAGGGCATCCCGGAATTCGCGCGCATGCGCCGGGCGACCCAGGACGCCGCCACCCTGGACCAGTGGTGCGCGATCATGAAGGCGGGCAACAACGGCGGATACGCCAATGCCTGGCTATTGGGCGATATCAACACCCGCGAAATCGCCCGGCTGGAACTCGGCCTCAAGTACGTCGGCTTCGAGCGCACGAAGAATGGCTACTACGTCGGCTCCAATCTGGCGGAGAACCTGAAGATCCGGCGGCTCGAGACCACCTACGGCGACTCCGACACGGATATCCGCCTCTCGCCGGTGGCCCGGCGGGTGCGCTGGAAGCAACTGATGACGGCAAACGCCGGGAAGATCGACCTCGCGCTGGCCGAACAGATGGAGGCCGATTGCAACGACACCTGCCTCAATCGCAATCATCCGTCGGGCCGCAATCTCGACGCCCACAATGAGCTCGACGCCGAGCCGGCCTGGGGCGGCGACGTGCCCTATAGCCCGCAGGGCACCTACGACGCCAAGGTGGTCGACGCGACCCTGGCCCGGTCGATGGCTTTCCGGGCCCGGTGGGGTTCGGCCGACGGCACCGCCTTCGATGCGTCGGCCTTTCTCGCCGCGCATCCCCAGTTCGATTGGATGGCCGGGATTCTGCGGAGCCGCCCGGCCGAGCCCTGGGTGGTCTTTCGGGCCGGAGAGACCGCCGCCGGCCCGGAGGCGACGCCATGAAATCCATCCGATGCGCATTGGGCTGGGGCGTGCTCGCCGCGAGTGCGGCGGCCGTCTTCGGCGCGGGCCCGCCCGGTTCGGCCGGATTCGTCTCCGCCGCGGACCCGCGTTTTCGCTACGCCGGCCGGGTCGATTTCGCCGATCCGGCGGCCCCCGCCATCATCTGGGAGGGCAGCCAGATCGGCCTGGATTTCTCGGGCGACCGGATTGGGGTCGATTTTGGCTCGGCCCGGGGGCAGAACTACTTTGATGCCGACGTCGACGGCCGCCGCACGGTGGTCGCCGTCCCGGAAGGCGCGGGGCGGCGGATCGACCTAATGGCGCCGGATTCGAGCGTGCGGCGCCACCGCCTCGTCCTCTTCAAGCGATCGGAAGCCTCCGTCGGCGACGTCCATTTCACGGGAGTCAATCTGGAGCCGGGGGCCGCCGCCTGGACCGCCGCGTCGCCCGCGTTCCGGTTGCGCATGGAGTTTCTGGGCGACTCGATCACGGTGGGCGCGTGCAACGAGGACGGTCCGGCCGACCAGTGGGACGAGCGCCGGACGCACGACTACGCGCTCAGCTACGCCTCGCTCGTCGCGGCGGCTTTCCGCGCGGACCAGCGCGCGATCGCGGTCAGCGGCATGGGGGTGGTCGCGGGCTGGGTGGATGTGACCGCGGCGCAAGTGTGGGATCGCCGCTATCCCCGGGCGGACGCGCCGCGCGACGATCTCGCCGCCTGGACGCCCGACGTGGTTTGCGTGCTGCTGGGCGAGAACGATAATTCCTACACCCAGGCCCATGGCCGCCCGTTTCCGGAGTCGTTTGCGAGCCGCTACGAATCCCTGGTGCGCCAAATTCGCGCCGCCTATCCCCGGGCGTGGATCGTGCTGCTGCGTGGCGCCATGTACGGCGGGGCCCGCAGTCCGGCGCTGCGGGCCGCGTGGGAACGCGCGGTCGGGCAGCTGGAAATCGACGACCCCCGGGTGAGCCACTTTGTCTTTACCCACTGGTCCGACTTGCACCCGCGCGTTCGCGACGACCGCATCCTGGCCGACGAACTCATCGCCTGGATGAAGGTGCAGCCGGGCATGCGTCCGTTCCTTGGGCCGGGCGCCGGCGGAGTGCTATAGTCCGGTCCACGCGAAACCCAGGCGCAGCCACAGCGGGATCACGAGCAGGCTGAGCAAGTTTGTCGCCACGACGACCTGGGCGGCCGTTTCGGAGCGGCCGCCGTAATGCTTCGCGATGACCACGGGGAAAATCGCCGCGGGCATGGCGGCCTGCACGACCAGCACGCGGCGCAATTCCGGGCTCGCCGGCAGGTAGCGGGCCACCAGCAGAATCGCGACGGGCAGGACGCCGAGGCGCAGCAGGCAGGTGGCCGGCGTGGTCACGCGATCGAGCAGATCCGACGGCTTTTCGAGGATGAGTTCGGCCAGGGTGGCGCCGATCAGGAGCAGGCCCACGGGAATCGCGCATTGGGCGCAGAGGTGCACGACGTCGCGGGCCACCGCGGGAAAATGCGGCGCGATGCCGAGCGCATTGCAGGCCAGCGCCAGGAACAACGCCCCGACCGTCGGATTGGCGAGCAAACGCCAGCCCTGGCTCAGCGGCAGGCCGCTCAGCACGAGGATGCCCACGGTCCACACCGCCGCTTCCACGCCAACGTTGAACACCATGAGCACGCCGAGCGTCTGGCGGCCGTACAGGGCCAGGATGAGCGGAATGGGGATATAGGCGTAATTGTAGATGCCCGTCGTGAACGCGAAGGTGCGTTGGCCCGCCCCGACCTTCAGCCCGAGCATCCGGCCGGCCTCGCGGGCGGCCACGATGCCCAGGGCAATCGTGGCGAAGCCGGCCAGCGGAGGCAGCAGAAGGTTGGCCGGATTTCGCAGCGCCGGATTGCCCAGCACGTTCTCGAAGATCAGGCACGGATACAGCGCCTTGACCACGACGTTGAGCAGGCTCTGGTCGGCGGCTGCGGTCAGCCATTCCATCCGCCGAAAGACGACGCCGATGGCGATGATCAGAAAGACGGGCGTGATCAGCTGGAGCAGTTGCCAATAGCTCGGCATGCGGGCGTTTATTCCGATGGCCTGACCCAGGCAAGCGGTGATTTTGGGCCCCCGCTTCCGCGCGGAATTGAAGCGGGGCTCGGTCGTCCGATCGGCGAACCACCTGCACGGCGGCTCGGGAATGTTTGCAAACACTCCCTGGGACGACGTTCAAACCGTCGGCGGGAGGGTGGGTGGGGCCGGCCCGATCGACGGCGGCATGCCCGCCGATTATCTGCGGTCGGCCGGTTAGCGGCGGAAGCGTCCCGGGCGCGCGCCACCGCCCTGCCGATGCCGGAAGGGCCGGCTATGGCCCAAGCCGCCGGGGCCGTCGGCGCGCGGCGGGGTCGGCCGGGCGGAAATTGCCTTGTAGGGAAAGCCGGCGAGGCGGAGTTCGGGAATGCGCTGGCTGATGAATCGCTCGATGTCGCGCACGTTGGAGGCGTCTTCGCGCGTCACGAGGGTAAACGCGTCGCCCACCGCCTGGGCGCGGCCGGTCCGGCCGATCCGGTGGACATAGTCCTCCGGGTTTTCGGGCACATCGTAATTGATCACGTGGGTCACCCCCGCCACATCGATGCCGCGGGCGGCGATGTCGGTGGCGACCATGACCTCGTACTTGCCGCTCT
>CAZWMF010000159.1:0-634 GCA_964634535.1 uncultured Opitutaceae bacterium
GCCAGACAGCGAGCGCAACCATTGAGCAGACCTTTGTTATTTCTGGTCCGCATTCACCGTCAACGAGATTTGACCGAGCGGACCGCCGTCTTATATGCGACGGCACATACCTTAAGGTGCAGGTCGTTAAACAATGCGATGGAACTTCTTGCTGATTTTCAGGAAATCCCCCCCAGGGCGCGTCGCGCCGTTAGCGCATTTTGATGGGTCATCGGGCTTAGAACAACTCCGGTTCGGCCGCGCCGGCCGGCGCCCTGACCGGCGGATCCGGAACGGGAGGTTTCTGCAGGCTCGCCCACCACCCATCCACCTCCTCCCAGCGCGCCGGACCCCGGTCGCCACTTTCGCCCAATCCGACCGCGGCGACCTTGAGGCCGCTCCGGCCAACCGCGCACCGCAGATAGGTGAGCCGTTCGGTGAGCGGGCGCTCCGTCGCCGCTGCGGCATGCAGCGCGCGCACTAGGCGCTCGGGTGCGGTCACGACTTGGAGATTTTGGTCGTCCTCCACCGGCGAGACCACCGCGCGGCCGGGATGGTCCGAGGTCGGCGGATGCAGCCGCATGACGAAACTGGCGGCCGCGGCCTTTGCGCCAGGGTTGGCCGGCGCATCGGCCGTTCGCGCTCCGCCCTCGGT
>CAZWMF010000159.1:734-8233 GCA_964634535.1 uncultured Opitutaceae bacterium
GGGTGCCGCGACGGTGGGTGCCGCGACGGTGGGTGCCGCGACGGTGGGTGCCGCGACGGTGGGTGCCGCGTCCGCCCGCCAAATGCGAAGATCTACCACAGGATAGCCCGACTGGGCCAGCCGTTCATAGCACCCTTGGAGCAGTCGCGCGGCCTCCGAGTCATGGTTGTAGAGGACTTCGGTGTCTCGGCCGGCTGTCACTCCGTCCGTCGATCGCCAAACGAGGTGCACGCCGGTTCCGTCGGCGAATGCCGCCCGCAGTTGGTGATCATGTTTGGCAAGTTCCGAAGACGGGGCCGGCGATGGCGAGGCGACCGCGTTGCTCGATGCCTCCGGACTAGGCTCGGACCGGACGGCGGGGCGGGGCGTCGATTTCTGCGCCTCGCGGGCGCGACCGGAGGAAGGTGATCCGACCGCGGCGGCCGAGGGCGAGGGCGCCCAGTTTGCTTCGGGCGGGACCAACCCGGGTGCTTGCCCGCCGAAGAGTTGGCTCAGCCAGGCGCGAATCCGGGAGAGGAAGCTCGTTCGGGGTCGGTCCGACGGCGATGCTTGGGCGCTGAAATCCTTCCGAACGTGGTCGTAGAAGCCGCGCAAGGCGGCCACGCACTCCGGTTCGGTCCGCGCCAAGAACTCAACCCGGCGGCCGTCGAGGTCGAAGGCGACGCCGTCGTCCCGCACGAGAAGGTTTTCCAAGCGGGTGCTCTGGGGCGGCTCGGCCAGCCCGGGCGGGTTTCGTTCCGCGCGGGGCCGGCGCGCGGTGGGCGGCGAGGGCATCTCCGCATTAAGGCAAGTCGCGTCGTCGACTTGCCTCAATCGGAAGCTTGGCCAACGACGGTGCATCCCTTCCGGGCGGCGTCCCCCTCGATCCCGAAGCGGTCGATGCGCGGTGGTTTGCCGCGTGGCGCGACGCCTGCATCGCCCACCGGTTTCTTCCGATCTTTTCACGCGGCATGCTGCTGCAGGTGGCCATGCCGGTGCCCGACGATGCCGCCGCACTGGCGGCGATCCGCCGACTGACTCACCAGGAGGTGCGTTCGTTCGGCATCGCCGCGGCCGATTTTGAGCGCGCGGTGGCGGCCCTGGGTCCCCCGGATCCCGTGGTCGCCGAGCGGCCTGAAGGCGCTGATCCGGCCGAACCCGCTCCGCAGACCTGGAACATCCACTTGCATTCCGCTCGGGACGCCGCCGCTGATCTGGTCCGCTTTGCCTTTCGCGCCGGGGCGTCGGACCTCCTGCTCGACGAGCAGGAGGGCTGGCTCGACGTCGCAATCAAGCGAGCGGGACGAAAGGAAATTCTTCCGCCCATCGAGCGCGACAGCGCTTCGGCCCTCCTGCGGGCCTTCAAGGAGATCGCGGGGTTGTCGACCCACCTGGTCGCCGCCTGGCAGACCGGCGCCGCCACCTTCCCGGTCGGCGACGGCCGCCGCGCCGACCTGCGGATCGAGATCACCCCGACCGTCCACGGCGAGAGCCTGGTCGCCCGCATCCAGGACCGCGAACGCCAATGGGAGCGAATGCGCCAGCTTCCCTTCCGCGAGGCGCGCCAACGGCGCGAAGTCGAACTTTGCCTGCGCCAGTCCCAGGGCCTCATCGTGGCGACGGGGCCGACCGGCCACGGCAAGACGACCACCCTGTACGCGTGCCTGGGCCAGCTCGATCGCTCGGTCCTCAACATCCGGACCCTGGAAGATCCGGTCGAATTCCCGGTGCCGTGGATCACGCAGATTCCGGTCGGCGCGGCCACCGGCCGGGATTTTGCCGACGGCCTGCGCAGCCTGCTGCGCCAAGCCCCGCACGTCATCCTCCTCGGCGAACTGCGCGACCGAGCCGCGGCTCACACCTGCCTCGAGGCCGTGGAGACCGGCCATCTCATTCTCGCTACCCTGCACACCCGCGATGCGATCGGCGTGGTGGGCCGCCTTCTGGATATGGGGATAACCGGCCGACAGCTGTCCGCCGGGCTGCTGCTCTCCATCGGCCAGCGCCTGGTGCGGCGCCTGTGTCCCGACTGCCGTCGGCCGGTGCCCCCGACCGCGGAGCAGGCCGGGCACTTTGGGCGGCATGGACTGGCGGTCCCCGCCCGGCTCTTTGCTCCGGTCGGTTGCGTCCGCTGCGGCGATCGAGGCGAACGCGGTTTGGTGCCGCTCTTTGAACTTTTCCGGCCGGGACTGCATCCCGAAATCGAGGACGCGGTGGCCGCGGCGGACCGCGACCGCTACAACGAACGCGGGTTGCGCCGGCGTTGGATCGAGGCCGGCGGCCAACCGTTGGTGCGCGCGGGCCTGCGCGCGGCGGCCGCGGGCGAGGTGGCCTATGCCGAGGTGGAGTCGCTGGAACCCGGTTTCACGGCCCCGCCGTGAACGGGCGCACTTGCCACTATTGTCCGCATGTCCGATCCGATCGATGCTTCCCATCGGCTCCAGGCCGCGGCCTTCTGGCGCCGCTGGCGGGCTCGCCCGGCACCGCGCCCGGCGGCCCCGCCCGAGGTCACGGCGGAGCCCGTGTTGCCTGCGGCGGTCGGGCGGCATTACCGCGCATTCGCCTGGGTCGTCCACGAGCAGCGCCTGTTTGCCCTGGTCCTCGGCGTCCTCGGCGCGGTCTGCGGTCTGGTCTGGACGGCGGCGTGGCAATTGCGGACCAAGCCGGCCGTCGTGGTGCGCGCCGGGCCCACCCTGAAAGAGGCGGCGGCGGCCTATTATGGCGTCCCGGAAATCTCCTACGACCAACTGGTGTTTTTTCTCCACGGCTGCCTGCCGCTCCTCTATGAGGCCGACGAGGACGAGCATCCCTGGCTCCCCCTGGCCGAGGGGTTGGTGGCCCCGGACATCTACGACGCGGCGGAGCGCCGCCTCACGGCGGCGGACCTCGCGCGCAAGAGCCATCACATGACCCAGGCTCTGGCCCTGGCCGGAGTTTCGCGCGTCGTCGCCGATCCGGCCCTGGGCCGGGCCGCCGCCGACGTCCGGGGCCGTCTGCTGGTGACCGAACGCGGACGGGAAGCGGTCAGCTTTCCCTGGACGGCCCGAGTCGTCCTGGCCGTCAACCCCGGCAGTCGCCTGAACCCTTATCCCTTCTATTTGCTCGCCCTGGACGCGGGCCGCGGACCGGTCGGGGCGCCGGGGGAGGCGGCGGTCCGATGAAGCGCGTTCCATCCGACGGCGAGGACGCGGGACACGCGCGGTGGACCCGCACGGCCGAGCCGGAGGATTTCTTCCTCGACGAAGAACGGCTGCGCTCGATCTTCGCGCTCCTCGCCGGCGGTGGCTTCGCGCTCCTGGCCCTGCTGGTCGCCGGCCTCTGGCGATTGCGCGCCGCCGCGCTCGCTGCCCCGACCGTCGTGGGCATCGCCGGCGGCTGGGTGTTCACCGGCCGGCCGGAAGACGCGGCCGGGTTGCGCCTGGCCGATTTCGATCGCCAGTTTTCGGATACGGTGGAGGTGCTCTTTGGCCGGACGGAAAAGGGACTGCCGCCCGCCATCCGGGAATTCTGCGCGCCCGAAGTCGTGGCCGCCATCGATCGGGCCTATGGCGACGCCGCCGCGCGCTATCCCGCCGGCTATGTGCAAACCCTCACGGTGCTCGAGGCCAAACCGCTGGCCGCCCGGCCCGGGCTGCGGCGGGTGTACTATCGCGGCCTGCTTTCCTCCCGGGCGGTCGCCTCCGGACAGACGAGCCCGATCTATCTCGACTGCACCTTCGCCCTGGCGGGGGCGACGCCCTTGAACGCGGCGGGTTGGCGTCTCGTGCGGGTCGATCGGCTGGGCGCCGCCGACTTCTACCGGGACGAGCGGGAGCAGGCCGAACGCGAAGAGCTCGGCCTGGCGGCGCCATGAGAATTCTCCCGACGGCACTCGCCGTGTGCGCGCTAGTGGCGGCCGGGCGCCTGCCGGCGGCGATTCCCGCCGGTCCGGATGCCCCCGCCGAGGCCGCGGCGCCGGCCGCCCGGCCCGCGACGCTCGAACCGGGCCGGCCGGCCGTGATTTATCTGGCGCCCGGCCGGGCCACCACCGTGCTCTTGCGCACCGACCTGAAGGTGGCCGCCATCTCGCTGGCTTCCCCCGTGGTCACCTACCGCTACGACAAGGCGCTCAACCAACTGGAGTTGACGCCCGCGGTGCGCTCGAGCGGCGTCGAAACCAACCTCAACCTGCGGATCGGGACGGAGGTCTACGTCCTTCTCCTCCGGGTGGTGAACGACGTTCGCGCTGAATATGTTCGGACCTTTGTGCTGGCGGGGGGCGCCGAGGCGGACGAGGCCTCCCTGGCCGGCGCCCGTCCGCTGGCTCCGGCGGAGATCGACCTGGTGACCGCCGCCGGGATTGTGCAGCGCGCCGAGGCCGACGCGGTGTTCCGCGCCGCGCAGACGCGGCTGCGGATCGAAGCGCTCGGCCAGAGCTATCCGTGGAACGACTGCGCCGTGCGGCTGGATCAGGTCGCCCAATTCCTCGACCTGGATCTGCTCGTGTTTCGCGTGCGCTGGCGCAACGCCACGGCCGACGCGCTCTATCTGGATCCGCGCCAGCTCAGTTTATGGGCGGCCGGCCGCAAGATTCCGATCCAGGCGCGGTATTCTCCGGACGAGGGCGACACGGTCTGGCCCGGTGGCGGGCAAACGATTTACCTGGCGGTGCAGGGCAATCGGCTGAGCCGGCGCAACGCCTGGCAACTCCGACTGCCGCCGGATGCGGCGGCCCTGGCGCTTACCCCCAGGCCGATGAGCTCCCGATGAGCTGGCTTTGGCGCGAAAAGCCCGATGGCACCCGGGGACCGGGCTACCTCCTGTATCTGGCCCTGGCGTTGGCTGCCCTGGCCTTGATCGAGGTCGTCCATCGCCGGCTCGATGCCGGTTCGGTCGGCCCGCCTGCGCATGTTCGATCGCGCGGGGCCAATGTGGGCGCGATCACATCGGCTGCCGCGCGGATGAGCCCCGTGCCCGCGGACGTCGCGCCGAGCGCCCCGGCCACGCGCAGCTATCGCCTGGCCAAGAAAACCAAGAGGAAAAAGGCGAAACCGACCGAACCGGCGACCGGCGAATTCGACCCGATTCAGGCGGCCTTGGCTCGTGCCGCCACCGCGCCCAATCCGTCCGAGGAAGCGGGATTTGCCGCGCTGCCGTCGGCCTTTGCGCCGGAGCCAGCTGACGGCGCGGCCGGTTCCCCTCCCGCGGCGGAGCGCCCGGCCCTCCTGGGCTATCGCGATCCCTCGGCCGACGTCGGCGAATCCGGGCCGGCCCTCGCCAGTTCCGCGATCGGCGACCGGCTTCCCCGGGCCACGATGATCCCGGTGTTTCTGCTCACGTCGGTGGACACGGGCAATCCCGCGGCGGTGCTGCAATTCGGAGTGGCCGACGATGTGGTGCACCACGGTCGCTGCCGCCTTCCGATGGGCACCCGCTTCCTGGGCCGTCTGTCCGGCGCTCCGGTGCGCGATCGCCTGAATCTCGTCGCCGATACCCTCTTGTATCCCGACGGCGTTCAGCTTCCGGTCAAAGCGAGCGCGGTCGAGGCGGCGGAGGACGGATCGGATATTCGGCCCGGCGTCAGCGCCCAATATTTTCCTCCGCCCACCTGGGTGCAGATGACGCCCTACGCTGCGGATTTTTTCACAGGCTTCATGGGGATTCTCCAAGCCCGCGCGCAACAGCGGTATACGGTCGGCGTGGGCAGCCTCAGCATACAGACGGCCACGCCGGACGATCTGCGCGGACCCGCCGATCAGGCATCCGCCCAGGCGGTCGAGGATTTTGCCCGGGAGCGTCTCAAGGATCTGGCTCAGCGCTACGCGCCCTACCACCTGATTCCGGCCGGCACGGCGTTCTGGCTCCAACTCCTGGAAGACCTGGATCTCAGTTCCATGTCCGTCCGCGATTCCGTTCATGGCGCTTCCATTCCGTAACTCCCGGGCCGCCTCTGGTTTGGTCCTGTCCACCTTGTTCGGGGGCTGCGCCGCAGCGCCCGCGCCGCCGGTGCCGCCGCCGGAGCCAATTGTCCAACCCCGACCGGTTCCATCCACCGCTCCGGCGCCATCCGTCTACCGCAATCCCAAGATTGCCGCGGTCTACCTGCGCGCGCATGTGGATGCGGCCGGTCGCCTCCTGGGCCCGCAGGTGATGTACCAGATCGCCGAACCCGGCCAGTGGAACGTCGACGCCCTCGACCCGGACCGGGCGGCTTCAGAACCGCCTCCCGAAACGGTTCACCGCGGGGAGCCCGACTCTCCCTTGCTCGATCCGGACCGGGCGGCCCGCATCCGGTTTACCGGATTGATGTCCCCGTCGGACGCGGCCGCCGCCGCCCTGCGGGCCAAGGCCGCCGGCCCAGGTACTCAGGCGGTTTTCGACGTGCAAGCCGGCTGGCTCCTAATTCCGCCCTAATTTGCCGTGTAACCAAGACACCCTCGCGGGATTACGGGATTACTGCCGCCCCGGCGTCCTTCCCCGACGGGAAATTGTTACCTGTTTCGGGTGATTCGATCTTGTAATGAGCCCTATGAAAATTCTTCCTACTCCCTCAGATTCCAAGCCAGGATCGTGCTAAGCTAGCTTGTCCAGCAGTGGGTCGAATCACGTCCGTACGTTACAGAATGTCGGGGCAAAGCTGTCGCGACTGTATGTCGTTAACAGCTGTTTGATTCGAGCAATCCGCTGGGCAAGTGGGCTTTCTTAAGTCGGGACCGGACGAGGCGAGCGATCGCCAGATTGTGCCAATAAATGCGCAGGAAAATGGTCCGGAGCCGGTCGGGGAACGGATCGGTTCCATGTTAGACTTTCGCATAACTACAAACGCGCACAGTCCAGTTTCCGATTGGCCCAAGAAACTCGAGCGACTGACGCGGCTGATTGGCCCAACGGGGTGGTTGGTACGATGCATTTTGGTCGGAGCGTTTTCGGGCGGAATCGCTGAACGAACCACGCGGCGTACGGCCTCGCGCCAAACATTCCGGCGGTCGCTGGAATTGGCGCTCGTGAGTTTGGTCTGGCTGGTCCTGAGAACTGGCGCCGCGCCCATTCCGGCGAGCCGGATTCCTGCATCGGGCTGGACGGGCAATGTGGGTGTGATCGGCGGCATCCCGGTCAACTACACGCTTTACGTGAACATGCGCACCGGCCAGATGGGCTCGGGGGCCACGTACTCGGGCACGCTGGCAGTCGCGGACGGAGTGACCGACGACGCGCCGGCGATCAACGCGGCCGTGCAGAATTGCCCGAACAACGAGTACGTCTACCTCCCGGCGGGCACCTATCGGCTCAACAGCGGGATCAGCCGGATGGGGATCAACAATTACGACAATGTGATCCATCCGTATAGCATTCTGATCAAAGGCGATGGACCGGCGTCGACCAAGTTGCTGTACTACGGCTCCAGTGGGCCGGCGATTTGCTTCAAGCCCTGGACCGACTACAACGGCTCCACCTCGTACACAATTGCCAGTGGCGACGTGCGCGGTTCGACCTCGATCACGGTCCCCACGGCTTGGCCGGTGTGGCTGGGGGTAGGTCCG
>CAZWMF010000160.1:0-4639 GCA_964634535.1 uncultured Opitutaceae bacterium
GTACTCGACCCCGGCCTCCGAGCAGCACGCCGCCGGCACGCAGCTGTGGCGCCGGGCCGCCGGCTACGGGATCGAAGGCATTTCCCTCGACGGGACCGATCCCGAGGCGAGCCTCCGGCTGTTTGCGGATACGATCGCGCAGGTGCGCGCCCACCCGCGCCCCGTGCTGATCGAAGCCGAGGTCCTGCGTCTGCGCGGCCACGCCGCCTACGACACCTGCGACTATCTGCCCGCCGGCGCGGCCGAAGCCTTCGCCGCCCGCGATCCGGTGCCGCGGTTCCGCCAGCGCGTGGCCGCCGAGTTCGGCGAGGCCCGGGTGGCGGCGGTGGATGCGGAGCTGGGCGCTTTCGTCGAGAGCTGCGTCCAGATCGCGCTGGGCGTGCCCCGGCCCACGCCGGGGAATCTGGAGTCCGATCTGTTTGCGCCACCGGCCTCGCCCTGGCCCTGGCGTCCCACGCCCGCCGAGCCCGAGCCGCTCAACCTCGCCCAGGCGATCAATCGCGGCCTGCGCAAGATCCTGGAGGAGCGGCCCGAGTCGATCGTGCTCGGCCAGGACATCGCCACCTATGGCGGCGCCTTCAAGGTCACCGAGGGCCTGTACCACTCGTTTGGCCGGTCGCGGGTGATCAACACCCCGCTCGCCGAGAGCGCCTGCACCGGCTACGCGATCGGCTTGGCGTTCAATGGCCACCGGCCGATCGAGGAGTTTCAATTCGCCGATTTCGCGACCGAAGCGACGACCCAGATCACGCTGAACGCCGCCACATTGCATTTCCGATCGGGCGCGGCCTGTCCCCTGGTCCTGCGCCTGCCCTGCGGCGGCGGACTGACGTTCGGTTCGTTCCATTCCCAGGAACTCGAGTCGCTATTTCTCTCGATGCCCGGCCTGAAGGCCCTGTATCCCAGCACCCCGCAGGACGCCTTCAACGCGATCCTCGCGGCCGTCGACGATCCGAATCCCGTGCTGCTCTTCGAGCACAAGGGCCTGTACCGGCGCAGCCGCCAGCCGGTGGCGTGGGATCCGGACTTCCGGCGGATTTGGCAGCCGATCCGCCGGCGCGCGGGCGATTTCGCGACGTTTGTAAGCTATGGCGAGATGATGGGGGTGGCCGACGCCGCCTGCGACTTCCTCGCCTCCGAGTACGAACTCGGTTTCGACCTCTTTGACTTGCGCTGCCTCGCGCCCCTGTCGCTCGATGCGATCGAGGCGTCCGTCGCCCGCACCGGCCGGCTCGTGGTGCTGCACGAGGGCCGCCGCACCCACGGCTTCGGCGCGGAGCTGGTCGCCCGTCTGGTCGAGCGGCAGTTTCCCGCGCTCAAGGCGGCGCCGCTGCGCATCGCCTCGCTCGATCTGCCGGTGCCGTTCGCCCCCGAACTCGAGGCCGTGTTCCGCCCCAATACGGAAGGCGTGATCGGCCGCATCGTGGAATGGATGGAATAATTCGATCATGACCACCCCCCCTGCACCGCTGCCCTGGGCCGCCGTCCGGCTCTTCGCCATGGATGTCGACGGCATCCTGACGGACGGCACGGTGGGCGTTTCCGAGTCAGGACAGGAGATCAAATTCTTCTCGGTCCTCGACGGGCTGGGCTTGCGCCGCCTCCTGTGCGCCGGGCTGCCCGTGGCCTGGATCAGCGGACGGCAGTCGGGCGCCACGACCCGGCGCGCGACCGAGCTGGCCATTCCCCACGTGCTGCAAGGCCGCACGGACAAGCTCGCCGCGCTGCAAGAACTCGCCCGGACCCTGGGCCTCGCGCCCGGACAATGCGTTTATATGGGCGACGACGACATCGACGCCCCCGCTCTGGCCTGGGCCGCCATCGGCGCCACGGTTCCGGAGGCGATGCCCACGGCGATCGCGGCCGCCCGGATCGTGACCCGCCGCTCGGGCGGGCGCGGCGCGGTCCGGGAAATCTGCGACCTGATCCTCGGGGCGCGACCGGCGGAGTTAGCGGGAACCCGGTGACGCGCTCGGCGCTCCCATCCAGAAATGCGCCCGCTCCGCCGGATTCTCCCTTGGGCCGCCGGGCCGGTCGCCGGTCCGGAGCGGCCCCGGGCACAACTCATTCGCTGGGGACTCGGGGCGTTCTTGGCCGGCGTTGGCGTCATGACCGGGCTGGCCCAAAACGCCTCCGCCCCGGCCCCGAGCCTTTCTCCTGCCCACAACTGGGCGCTCGACCCGGTCAAACCCGAGGGCTACCGGTCGATGACCCTGACCGGCGAGGAGGTGCGCACGATCGACGCGGAGCACGTCAAGGTGGTGAATCTGAGCATTCGGGTCTTCTCGGGCGATCCCGCCAACCGGGTCACCTCGATCCTCTACAGTCCTTCGGCCACGTTCCACGCCAAGGATGAGTCGGCCTCCGGCACCGAGGGTGTGCGCCTGATCCAGGTCCAGGAGAACGCCGACATCACCGGATTGGGCGCCTGGACCTACATCCAGGCCGGGGAAAAGATTTCCATTCACGGCGGGGTCAAAGTAATCCTGAACGCTCAATTGAACGACCTGTTGAAATGAAGTCGCGCCTCCTGCTCCTGCCCTGGCTCCTCGGCGCAAGCGCCCTCCGCCTGGCCGCCGAGGCGCCAGCCGCGCCGACCGTCATCGTCAGCGACAATCTCGAGTCCCAAAGCAGCGCCACCGAGACCGTGTCCGATTTTGACGGCCACGTGCGGGTGACCGGCACCAACCTCACGCTCGACTGCGACCACCTGCGGGTCATCTCCAGCCGGGTGGGCGACCCCAATGCCGCCATCGGCCAGCCCACCGGAGTCAAATACATGCTCGCCACCGGCCACGTGCACATCGTCCAAGTGGGCGGACTGCGCGAGGCGACCAGCGGCCGCGCCGAGTTGCTGCCGGAGAAGAACGAGATCGTCCTCACGGACAACCCGGTGGCCATCGACCACGGCGACAACGTGACGACGTCGGGCGATGAAATGGAGCTGCTGCGCGATCAGCGCCGCATCCGGGTCCGACATCCGCGCATCGTCGGCCCGCCGATGAAGGATCTGGGCTTCGCCAAGCCTTCGCCGGCGCCCGGCGGCCCGGACGCGCCCGCGGCGAAGCCATGACCGCCCCGGCTTCGTCGATTGTCACGGAGGGATTGGCCAAGGCCTATGGTCCGCGCATGGTGGTCGATGGCGTCAACCTGCGCATCGATTCGGGCGAGGTGGTCGGGCTGCTCGGGCCCAACGGCGCGGGCAAGACGACGACCTTTTACATGATCGTCGGCCTGGTGCCCGCCACCCGGGGTCGGGTGCTGCTGGACGGCCAGGACATCACCGGCCTGCGCATGCACGAACGCGCCCGCCGCGGCATCGGCTACCTCCCGCAGGAGCCCTCGGTGTTCCGCAAACTCACCGTGACCGAGAATCTGCTCGCGATCGCCGAGGCGATCGGCGTGCCGCGCTCCGAGCGCGCCGGCCGCGTCCGCCGCCACCTGGAGGAACTGGGCCTGACCCATGTCGCCAAACAAAAAGCCTACACGCTTTCCGGAGGCGAACGGCGCCGCCTCGAAATCGCCCGCACCCTCGTGACGCGGCCGAAGTTCCTGCTCATGGACGAGCCGTTCGCGGCCATCGATCCGATATCGGTGGCGGAGGTTCAACGTATCATATTGCAACTCAAGCAGCAAGGCATCGGCGTGGTCGTCACCGACCACAATGTCCGCGAGACCCTGCGCATCGTCGACCGCGCCTACCTCATCCACAAGGGCAAGGTGCTCACGGAAGGCGACAGCGCTTTCCTGATCCAGGACGAGCAGGCCCGCAAATTCTACCTCGGCGAGGACTTTAATCTCTAGCCGCGGGCGGGTTTTTGCCTACAGTTCGACTCGGGCATGCAAAAGGCCATCCACGGGATCACCGTCGCTCACTTCTTCGACACCTACCGCGAGCGGCTGAAAATGGAACTCGTCACCGGGCACGACGGCATGCACCGGCTGATTCGCGAGGGCAGCATCAACCGGCCGTCGCTCGCCCTCACGGGATTTTTTAAGTATTTTGCGAACAAGCGCATCCAAGTTCTGGGGGCGGCGGAAATGACGTTTCTAAAAACCCGCACGCCGAGCGATCAGATCGGGATTTTCCAGGAGATGGCCAAGCGCGCCGTGCCCTGCCTCGTCCTCACCCGCAACTTCAACGCCACCCACTCGATGCTCGCCGTGGCCGAGGAAATGCGCCTGCCGATTTTCCGCACGCCGCTCATCACGATGAATTTCGTGAATCTGGCGACGCTCTGCATCGACAATGAATTCGCCCCGAGCGTGATCGAGCACGCGACCATGCTCGACATCAAGGGCGTCGGCGTGATGCTCCGCGGGGATTCGGGGGTGGGCAAGAGCGAATGCGCCCTGGCGCTGATCGAGCGCGGCCATTCCCTCGTGGCCGACGATCTCACGGTGATCAAGCTGCTGGACGAGCGCGAACTCATGTCCTCCAGCCGGCCGCTCAACCGCGGCTACATGGAGTGCCGGGGCATCGGCATCATCAACATCGCCGAGATGTTCGGCGTTAA
The DNA here is from genome assembly GCA_964634535.1 of uncultured Opitutaceae bacterium. Lineage (GTDB taxonomy): Bacteria > Verrucomicrobiota > Verrucomicrobiia > Opitutales > Opitutaceae > Palsa-1447. Next base: position 4,518 of record CAZWMF010000160.1, read on the forward strand.
GTCCATCCGTTTCGAGAAGCGCATCGACATGGTGGTCTCGCTCAAGGAGTGGACCCCCGAAGTCGTCGAAGAACGCACCGGTCTCGAGGAGCATTTTTACGAGATCCTCTCGCTGCGGTTGC
>CAZWMF010000160.1:4649-8227 GCA_964634535.1 uncultured Opitutaceae bacterium
CCGGGCCGCGACATGGCGCGAGTGGTGGAGGTCGCCGCGCTCACCCAGGCGCTGAAGCGGATCGGCCACGACCCGGCCCGGGATTTCAACGAGCGGCTGATCGCCTCGATGTCCGAGGGAAATGCCGACAACCGTACCACCCGGATCAAGCCGATCGAACGCGAGGAGCGGCTGCCGGGTATCGGCGAATGAGCGCCCCCGCTTCCCTACCCATGCTATCGTCGCTGCCCCGTGCGGATGGTCGGATGCCCGACCAACTGCGTCCCGTGAGTTTTCAAGCCGGCGTCGCGCCCTATGCGACGGGCTCGACCTTGGTGCGCTTCGGCGCCACCCAGGTCATCTGCGCGGCGACGATCGAACCCAACGTGCCCGTCTGGATGAAACAGCAGGGGGTCAAGGGCGGCTGGCTCACGGCGGAGTATTCCATGCTGCCCTACTCCACGCTGGACCGCAAAGCGCGGGATAGCAGTCGGGGCAAGGTCGACGGACGCACCGTGGAAATCCAGCGGCTCATCGGTCGATCGCTGCGCTCGGTCGTCGACTTGCAACGCCTCGGCACCAACACGTTATGGATTGACTGCGATGTCCTGCAGGCCGATGGCGGCACGCGGACTGCGGCGATCACCGGCGCCTATGTGGCCACGCGGCTCGCGGTGGAGAAGCTTCGCCGGGCGGGCCGTTTGTCGGACAACCCGCTCACCGACTCGGTGGCGGCGGTCAGCGTCGGCGTATTTGGCGGACGGGAACTCCTGGACCTCGCCTACGTCGAGGACAAGGATGCCGAAGTGGATTTTAACGTCGTCATGACCGGGGCCGCGCGCTTTGTCGAAGTGCAGGGCAGCGGAGAAGAAGCCACGTTCAGCCACGATCAACTCCAGAGCCTGCTCGCGCTTGCGCAAGTGGGCCTGGGGCAGCTGGCGGATGCCCAGCGAGATTTCCTCGACCACCACTTGCCGAAGTGAAGCGCGTCGATTTAATTTCTGCCCGTCGCTGCTAGATTACGCGGACTAACCATGCCACCGAGCCGTCCTCTCACCAATATCATTTGGGTCGTCGCTTCCCTCAGCATGATCGTGCTCATCGGGGTGTTCGATGAGCTCACGGGTTACCAGATCAGCCTATTCGTCCTGTATTCCTTTCCGATTGCCATCGTGGCCTGGCGGATGGGCCTGGGCGCCGGGCTCGTATTCGCCCTGTTGGGCACCATCACCACCCGGGTGGCCGACGTATTGAACCACCGGCCCTACGCCGCCAGCTGGATTCCGTGGGAGGTCATGGCCAACCGATTCATCATCCTGGCTTTCATAGCGGTCAGTTTCGACCGGTTCCAACGCACCCAGCAACGGGACCAGGATCGGCTCAAGGACTTGGAGGCGGTGGCGCCGATGTGCTCGGTCTGTCACCGAATCAAGGTCGAAGATGGCGATTGGATCGATTTCGAGGCGCAAGTTCAGCGCCAGCGCGCCGAGCCCAACCGTCGGCTCTGCACCGACTGCGCCAAGGTCAAGTACGTGAGCGACCTGACCTTGTAGTCGCCGGCGGGTCGCCCGGGCGGGCGACCGCCGAGCGCCCGAATTCGGCTCGTAACGGATCGGCCAACGGGCTGATAATGCCGGTTTTCGCCATGAACATCCACGAGTATCAGGCCAAAGCTCTTTTCGAAAAGTTCGGCGTTCCCGTGCCCAAAGGGGCCGCCGCCACGTCCCCCGCCGAAATCGCAACGGCCCTGGCCCAACTGCCGGAAGGCGGCACCATGGTGAAAGCCCAGATTCACGCCGGCGGCCGCGGCAAAGGCGTGTTCGTCGACGGCGCCAAGGGCGGCGTCAAGTTCTGTCCGACCAAAGCCGAGGCCGCCGCCGCGGCCGCGAAGATGCTCGGCAACACCCTGGTCACCGCCCAAACCGGCCCGGCCGGCCGCAAGGTTCAAACCGTCTACTTCACCCCGGCGAGCGCCATCAAGAAGGAGTACTACCTGGCGTTCCTGCTCGACCGGGCGACCTCGCGACCGGTGATCGTCGCCTCGACCGAGGGCGGCGTCGAAATCGAGAAGGTGGCGCACGACACTCCGGAGAAGATCTTCAAGGTCCGCATCGATCCAGCCTATGGGCTCGCCGATTTCCAGGTCCGCGAACTCATCCAGCGGCTCGGCTTCTCGCCGCCGGAGGCGAAGAATGCGGCCCGGCTGATCCGCAGCCTTTACACCCTGTATTGGGAAACCGATGCGGCCATGGTGGAAATCAATCCGCTCATCACGACGACCGCGGGCGAGGTGCAGCCGCTCGACGCCAAGGTGTCGTTCGACGACAACGCGCTCTTTCGCCACCCGGACATCCTCGCCCTGCGCGACCTGAACGAGGAGGACCCGAAGGAAATCGAAGCCTCCCGGCACGGGCTCAACTATATCGCGCTCGACGGCAACATCGCCTGCCTGGTGAACGGCGCGGGCCTGGCGATGAGCACGATGGATATCATCAAGCATTTCGGGGGCAACCCGGCCAACTTTCTCGACGTCGGCGGCGGCGCCTCCAAGGAGCAGGTCACCGCGGCGTTCAAGATCATCCTCAACGACGCCCACGTGCACGGCATCCTCGTGAACATTTTCGGCGGAATCATGGACTGCAACGTCATCGCCACCGGGATCGTCGAGGCGGTGCGCGAGGTGGGCCTCAAGCTTCCCCTGGTCGTGCGGCTCGAGGGCAACAACGTCGCCGTCGGCAAGGCCACGCTGGCCGCGAGCGGCCTGCCGATTGTGAGCGGCGACTCCATGGCCGACGCGGCCCAGAAAATCGCCCGGCTCGTCGCCGCCTAAACCCCTTCCGCCCATGGCCATTCTCGTCACTCCCCAAACCAAGATCATCGTCCAAGGCATCACCGGCGACTTCGGCGGCCGCCATGCGCGGCTTTCGCTCGACTACGGCACGCTCGTCGTGGCCGGCGTCACGCCCGGCAAGGGCGGGCAGGTGTTCACGCACCAGGCTCACCAGGTGCCGATCTTCAATTCGGTGGCCGACGCCGCGCGCGCGACCGGCGCGACCGTCTCGGTCATATTCGTCCCGCCGGCGTTTGCCGCGGATGCGATCCTCGAGTGCGTGGATGCGGAACTCGATCTGGCGGTGGCCATCACCGAAGGCATCCCGATCCGCGACATGGTGCGGGTCAAGCGGGCCATGCTGGGCCGAAAAACCCGCTTGGTCGGACCCAATTGTCCCGGGATCGTGACCCCGGGGGTGGGTCCGCATTCGTCCGGCGGCTGCCGGATCGGCATCGCCCCGGGCTATATTCATCTCCGGGGCCACGCCGGGGTGGTCTCGCGGTCGGGCACCCTCACCTATGAGGCGGTTTTCCAACTGACCACCCGCGGGGTCGGCCAGAGCACCTGCGTCGGCATCGGCGGCGATCCGGTCAACGGCACGTCGCATTTGGACGTCATCCAGATGTTCAACGCCGATCCCGAAACGCGCGGCATGATCCTGATTGGCGAGATCGGGGGGACCGCCGAGGTCGAGGCCGCCCGTTGGATCAAGCAGCATTGCCGCAAGCCGGTGGCCGGCTTCATCGCCGGCGCCACCGCGCCGGCC
>CAZWMF010000161.1:0-8197 GCA_964634535.1 uncultured Opitutaceae bacterium
TTTCCTGCCCGTTCAGCAAACCGTTCCCGATGCCGGTTCTCTGTTGCCGGTTTGGATGGGGCTGTTGGGCGTTCTGGAAATTGCCCGGCGGCGATTCGCGCGAGCCTGATTTACGCAGGGCATCCGAGTGCTGGTTTTCGGAATCGCGGAGAAGACCCGAGGCCGGAGATGCATCGGAGGTTAGTGGTCGGCGGGGAAACGCATAGTGGGACGGCGTCTTCCGCCGATACACCAACGCGCGAAAGCACTGCGACCTGCAGGGGTTGCCATCAACGGTCCCAGTATTCCCAGCCGTCCGGGTGGCCGTATCCGGTAGAATGGGAAAGGTGGACAGTCCGGTGATCAAATCCCGAGCCGGCAGGCGTGCGCGCTAAAGCCGGCGCCGAAGCTGACGAGCCAGTAGTCGCCGGAGGCGTCGGGGGGGGCGATGCGGAGCGAATCGGCGAGGGCGAAGAGGACCGACGGGCTGCTCATGTTGCCAAATTCCCGCAGCACGCGCGCACTGGCCTCGAGCGAGTAGCCGGGCAGGACGCCGGCCAGCGCCGCGAGGACGTCGGTTCCGCCGGAGTGGGTCACGACCCGGGAGACCGGCCGGGATCCGCGCGCGGCCCACAGGCGGGCGGTCGCCTCCGCGGCCAAATGCGGGACGGTGCGGTGGAGAAGATTGCGGAGTTTGCCGCCCCGCATTTCGAAGCGCAGCTTGTCGCGTTCGTCCGGCAGATGGAGGCTATGAAAATCGAAGCAGCGCAGGCCGGGGGCCGGGGCGGCCGGCGGTGAGCCGCGCCAGATCGACGCCGCGGCGCCGTCGCCGAACAGGGTGGCGCTGATCAAGACCCCGGGGTCGTCGTCGAGATAGAAGGCGGCGGAGCTGATCTCGACGGCGATGGCGGCCACGGTGGCTTCCGGCCGGGCCGCCAACAGATGGCTGGCCGAGCGCAGCATCGGGATGGCCGCCCCGCAGCCGAGGCCGACCAGATCCTGGAGAATGGCGTCGGCACGCAGCCCGGCCTGTTCGGCCACGTAGCTCGACACGCCTGGGCACAGGTAGCCCGTGCAGGTGCAAACGAAGAGGGCGTCCAAATCCGCGACCGCGACGCCGGCCGCGGCGAGGGCGCGCTCGAGCGCGCGGCGGGCCAGGAGCGGGGCGGTGGCCCGAAAGACGGCGTTGAGCTGGTCGGGCGTCGCGTCGAAGACGCTCTCGACGTCGGGATTCGCGAAATGCCGGGTGGCGATTCCGTGGTCGCGGTTGAGCAGGGTGTTCAGGATGAGCCGCGAGCGGCGGGTCAAGAGCTGGCTATGCCGGGACCGCTCGAATATCTCCCAGCATTCGCGCTGGCTAAAGGCGCGTTCGGCGGTCGCGGTTGCGAGGGCGTGGAGGTACATGGAGCCCGCGCGTCATCCGGGCCGCGCCAAAATCGCGCGGCTGGCGCCCCGCCAGTTTTCGTGGAGGTGGGCGGTCCAGGTGGGAGGGGTCAGACCGAGGGCGCGCGGCAATTCGTCGCCGGCGAAGCCCGCAGCGATGCTGACGTGCCCGTCGTGGCGGGTGACCGGATCGGCGCCGAGGAGCCGGCAAAGGAGCGCAAATCCGACTTGGTTGCGGCGGCGCCGGGCCGGCTCGCTCGCGCAGACGAGCCGGGGGCCGGCGGCCAGGGCCCGACCGAGCGCCGCCAACTCCGCATCGGCGAGGTGGTGCAGGATCAGGTTGGCGATGACCACGGGGTAGGCGCGGTAGCCGTCGAATTCCCGCAAATCGGCCTGGTGCCAGGCCCGATCCGCGGGCCAATCGACCGGCCGCGGCCAGCGATCGAGTCCGTCGACGGCCATTCCCTGGCCGATCAGCCGCCGGCCCAGGTCTCCGGTGCCCGCGCCGATTTCGAGGACGCGCTCGCCGGCGCCCAGCCGGGCGCGCAGCGTGCGCACCATCCAGCAGGGGTTGCCCATCGCCCAATTGATGCGTCGCAGGTCCCGCCGGCTGCGCTGGGCCGCCGGATCGTCCGGCGCCAGCGAGTCGAGGATCTCGGGCCGGAGGGTTCGGCGGCCCGGGCTGGACGACGATGCCCGGTGTTCCAACATGGCGGGGAAATCAAACCTCATAGGAATACATCGGGATCCGACTGAGCTTGTCCGTGCATCCGAGGACGATTCGGGCCGCGCCATTGCGGGCGGCGACAACCAGCGGATTGCGCCATTGGCCCAGGGTGCCGACCCGCCGGGACCACCTACCAATAAACGCGGTCCGGCGCCGCCGCAGCGTTTCATACCGGCGAAAGGCGGTCGGCAGGTGTGGGTCGGCCTGGAGACATTTGGCCAGGACGGCGGCGTCCTCGATGGCCAAGCCGGCGCCCTGACCCACGTTCGGTGTGATCGGATGGGCGGCGTCGCCCAGGAGCGTCACCCGCCGGTCGCCCCAGATGGCCAGCCCGTCGCGATCGCAGGCATCACCCTTGAGCAGACCGGTCGAATCGGTCGCCGCCACCAGGGCGGGTATCGGGCAGTGCCAGTCCCTAAAGAGTCGCGTGACTTCGGATTTGCGCCCCTCGGGTGCGTCGGGCGCGCCGGCGCGGCCGGTGCGGGTGGCGTACCAGCAAATCCGTCCCTGGCCCAGGGGAAGGATGCCGAAGCGCTGGCCGCGTCCCCAGGATTCACTGATCTGATCGGGGGCGATGCCGGGCACCTCGGGGGCGATACCCCGCCAAATCTGATAGCCGCGATAGCAAGGCGGGCGGCTGCCGTGCAGCCGGGTTCTCACGGTCGAATGGATCCCGTCGGCGCCGATCAACCCGTCTCCGTGGATCGCCGAGCCGTCGGCAAAATGGGCGGTCACGCTTCGGGCGTCCTGGGAGAAGTCGAGCAGACGCCGGCGGTTGATCAAAATCGACGGGGGCAGGGCCGCGACGAGCAAACGGTGGAGGTCGGCGCGATGGATGAAGAGGGCCGGGGTGGGGAAGCCCTCCAGGGAAAGCGTGGCCAGGCGCCGACCATCCGCGCGCAGCAGTTGGAAGCGGCTCGCCAATCTGGCCCGTGCGAGCACCGCATCGAGCAGGCCGAGCGAGCGCAGGATGCGGGTCGCATTTGGCCAGAGGCTCATGCCCGCCCCGATTTCGGTGAACACCGCGGCTTGTTCGTGGAGAACGACGTCCCAGCCGATGCGGCGCAGCGCCAGCGCCGCCGTCAGTCCACCGATTCCGCCCCCAACGATGATCAGCCTGGGAGTCATGATCGGCACGGTGCCTCATCCGGCCACTTCCGTCCAGCGAACGGACCGGTATCCGGGGGGAATCGGCGTAGGCGAAGTGGCCGCCAGCCGGGCCGCCGATGCCCGCCCATTCCTATAACCAAGTTGTTACTCAAATCGGGTTCACCCGGTTGGGGGCGGCCTTCATCGTGGGGGACTGACCAACGTGAAGGCCATGAGTCCCTTTTTGTGCCGGCTGTGGGCGGCGGCATTGACCTTGCCGCTGGCCGGCGCCGCGGCGCCGGCCACGTTGGTCTTCGACCCGGCCTCGTCGCGGATCGATATTGCGATCCAATCGACGCTCGATTCGTTCGTCGCGCACATTCGGAGTTTTGAATCCACGGTGATAATTGATCGGGCGACGGGCCGGGTGATCGCCGCGCGCTTTCGCGCCCCCTTCACCGCGATCCAGACCGGGTTCGACGATCGCGATCGGAACATGAACGCCTGGCAGGACACCGTCCGATTCCCCGAGATCACATTTGAACTGAAGGCCATCGCGCCCACGCCGGATGGCGGGTACTCGGCCCGGGGGACATTGCGGCTTCACGGCAGGGCGCGCGAGGAGACGCTGGCCCTGCGCATTGGCGCGGATGCCGGCGGCCTGGCGATCGACGGGACCGCGGTCCTCGATACCCGAAATTACGGCCTGCCAATTTTCCGAAAATTCTGGGTGCTCACGGTCAACCCCGTCGTGCGGGTGCGTTTTCACCTGCGCGGTTCCTGGGCGCCTGTCGACCGGTCGGGTCGCGGGGGGACCTAGAGGTGGCGCGCGAGCCAGAAGGTCGCGAGAGAGACGGCCAGGCCGACGCCGAAGCTCATCAGGGTGCCGATCGTGATGAATTCGGCTTCCAGGCGGTTCTCGCGGTCCTTGAGTTCGCCAAAGCGGAAAATCGACTTGGCGGCGATCAGGAATCCGATCGCGCCCAGTTGCCCGGCGCCGACGAGGATGAAGATGAGCGCCCGCTCCCATTGGCCGATCACCCGGCCGCCGGTCGGCAACCCGCGGATGGCCAATTGGGCTGATCCCGTCACCCGCGCGTGCTCGCCGATTTCGGCCAAGTAGGGTTGGACCCAAAAACCGATGACGATGGAGGCCGCCCGCACGGCGATGACGCCGCCGGTCAGAACGACGAGAAGCGGGTCGTAGCGGCCGCCGAGGATTTGGGCCCAGCGGGCGACGGGACTCGCGCCGGCGGCCCCCGCGGCCAGTCCCACGAGAAAGATCGCGTGCGCTGCCTGGTCGGCATAGAATAGCGGGGCCTTGCCGCCCGCCGTCCGCACCTTGACGAAGTCGATGAGCCCATGCCCGGCGAAGACGATCGCCGGCAGCCACCACGCGGTCCACCAGCCGACCAAACCATAGGTCAGGACCGCGTGAGTGAAGGCGTGCCCGGCGAGCACGGGCAGATGGCGTTTCTGCGCCACCGTGCGATCGCTCTGAAAAACAAAGTCGCCCAACGCGTGAGCGGCGAAGAGCGGCAGGGCGAGGTCGATGAAGGCGCGGGTCATGCGGGGGGGCGGCCGTTCGGAGTTGGGTCGCAGGCGGACTTCACAACCCGGGCGGAATCTGCTCGATCCAGGCTAGCGCGTTCTCCAGGGCCGGCCAATGCGCTTTTTCCAGATGCTTCGCGACCGCCTGCTGGGCGATCGCCTTGGGCCAGAGTTGGGCGATTTGCGCCTGCGTCCAACCTTGCAGGCGGCCGAGAACGGAGCGGGCTTGGGGGGCGGTCCAGTCGTTGGCCAGCGCGTCGACCAGCCGTACGACGACCGCGCGACCCGGGGGGCTGCCCGGGCGTTCGGCGAAGCGCATGCGTTCGGGCTCGCGCAGGGCGTCCAAGGCTTGGCCCGAGAGCCGATAGGCCTCGCCGTCGCCCTCCGAGACGCGTTTGGCCGGCAGGAAGTCGACCCCGCCTTCGGCTAGGGCGATCCGGGTATCCCTACGGCGGCCGGCGGCGGAGGAGGCGATGATTCCGGCGCGAAAATATAGGCCGATGCGCAAACTGAGGGCCGGCTCGCCCACCAGGAGTTGCCAGCCGTCGCCCCGAAAGACATCGACGTCCAGGGGCACCGCGTGCGGGTAGGCTTGGCGCAGGCGGTGGGAGGCTTGGCGAAGCATCGCCGGCAATTCCCGGCGCTCGTCGGGGCTCATCTTGGAGGAATCGACGACGTCGCCCGTCAGGACCGCGTAGATTTTGCCGGGGAGGATCTTCATGGACGCAACGCGGAATGGAGCACAACCCTCAAAGATTGTAAATAGCAAATACAACCTTCATAGGTTGTATAAGGTCGTGTTCGTTCCGACGGGCAGAGACCTCGCCGTCCGCATCGCGGCCAGCCGGCCGGGAGTCTAGGGAATGTTTGCCAACCCGGTTTGCAAACATTCCCTCGTTCAAACGGCCGCCTCGAGTGCGTCCGGATTTTCGGGGGATTGGCCAGACCCGCCGACGGGTCGCCGTTGCCCCGCTGCGCCCATGCATTGGGCGCTCCGCGCGGTCACGGTCGGTTCTCTTGAAATCTAGCCACTTCCAGCCGGCACCCGTCTACGGCGGCGTTGAACGGCGCGCTCGCGTCCAATCGGCGGACGATGGCCGCCGCCAATAGCCGTCCGCCCACGATGTCCGTGGGAAAGTGCACGCCACCCAACACCCGGCCCCAGGCCAGCCGCTCGGCAAAGTCGAAGAGCGCGGTTTGCCGCTCTGGGAAGATTTTGGCCAGCACCGCCGCTTCCACGAAGAAGCCCGTGGCATGTCCGCTTGGATACGAGGGGCCCGCGGTGGGCTTCACGCAGGGTTGCACGCGCCGATCGACGAGAAACGGCCGTGGCCGGCCAAAGGTCCGCTTGCTGTCGTCGATTCCCATATGCAGGTCGGCGTCGACCGCCTTGAGCAGGGCGGCCGTGCGAGGGAGATGATCGGGCGTGAACCAGGGACCCAGCACGTCCGCGAAATCGAACAGATGGTAGGCCGCGGCGCGGCGGGCCCACGCCACCTGGGCGGGCGTGCGCCACACCTGCGCCTGCAAAACGGCGGCGAGGTCGGCTGCGGCCGCCAGGGAGCCGGGCGGCGGGGGAGCGGGCAGAAGCTTCGCAAAATCAAAGTCATCCGTGCGGATGAAGTGGACCGGCTGGACCACCGCCGCGCTGGCCGCGGCGCTGACTTGCGCGTAGCCGGCCGGCGCAATGCCCGCCAGGGGAAAGAGGAGGGCACAGGCCCCGACGAGGAGCGTCCGCTTCATGGAGTGGCCAAGGGTTGCATCAAAAGAAAAACCATAGATGAGGCGGGTCCGCGGCGCGATGGCAAGAACGACTCAGTGCGGTTAAATTTACGCAATCGTAACGCAGAGCTTATGGATTCTTCGCGAGTATTTCCCATGGTTTTCGGCCCGATGAACCCGATTCCCCCCGATTCCTCGATCCTCATTCCGGCGCCTCGATTCGCCATTCGGCGTATCCTGGCGCTTTTGCTGGCTGGCGCTGCCGCTTGGGCGGCAATTCCCCGAGCCGCGGCCCAGGCCTTTGTTCCCGGCGACCTGCTCGTTTCCCGCAGCGTGTACGCGGGCACCGCGTCCACGGTGACGATTGGGCAGACCCTGCCGGGCGGCGGCACCGCGATCGCCAATGGCTCCTATCCGGACGTTTTTAACAATGACGGACCCGACAGCAGCTTCGGCGTCACAGCCCCGATCTTTCTCGACGAACTCACGACCACCGGCTCGCTCGTGAACAGTCTCAACGTGACGAGCCTGTTGGGCGGGGCCGTGACGACGAGCTTCAGTTCGAAATCAGAGATGGCCCTCAACCTGTCCACCAACGGGAAGGACGTCACGTTCATGGGCTACGTGGCCCCGGAAAACACGCTCGATGTGTCGAATTCCAACACGCCGAATCATGTCGACTCGACCAATCCGGTGGCCGGTTCCTACCAGCGGGCGATCATCGAACTCGGGGCGAATGGCACCGTGACCGACACGCCGGTCGACAGCTACAGCGGCAACAACGGCCGGGCGGCAATCCTGTCCAATGGGCCGGGCGGCACCGGCTTGATTTACACGGTCGGCAACGCGGGAAATGGTTCGGGGACCGAGCCGACGAGCATCGTCACCGACACCGGCGTCCAGTTCGTGACGCCCGGCGGTGGTCCGGCGACCACGGTCGTCGGAAACCAGCACGGCACCGCGGGCAGTTCGAAGGGCTTTCAATTTGGCTTTTCGGTGACGCAGAATGGCGACACCGCGGACAAGTCGGGCAAGGACGATAACTTCCGCGGCGAGACCATTTTCAACAACACCCTTTACGTCACCAAGGGCAGCGGCAGCAACGGCATCAACACGGTCTATCAAGTGGGCACGACCGGCAGCCTGCCCACCGCTGGCACCGCCTCGTCCACGGCGATCAACATACTGCCCGGCTTCTCGACCACCCTGGCTAGTTCGACCACCGGCGTCGTGATGCATCCGTTCGGCATCTGGTTTGCCAACGCGGACACCCTCTACGTGGCCGACGAAGGCGCCGGCACGACCAATTTCACCGGACCGGAGGAGGGGGGATTGGAAAAATGGAGTTTGGAGGGCAGCACCTGGGTCGAGGACTACAACCTGACCGAGGGTCTCGACCTCGGCGTCGACTACGATGTGGGGTCGTACTTCCCCACGGCGACCGACGGGCTGCGCAATCTCACCGGCGTCGTCAACAGCAACGGCACCGTCACGTTGTTTGCGGTCACGTCTACCGTGAGCGGCAGCGGCGACCAGGGGGCGGACCCCAACGAGGTCGTATCGATCACGGACACCCTGGCCGATACGAATATCGGACAGGCGAGCGGCGAAAGCTTCTCGGTGATCGACGGCCCGGTGTACGGCAACGTGTACCGGGGCGTGTCTTTCACGCCGGTGGCTGACTCCAGCAGAAGTGCTCTATTGCTTGGTTTCGGGCTACTGCTGTTGGCCGGCCTACGTTGGGTG
>CAZWMF010000162.1:0-8149 GCA_964634535.1 uncultured Opitutaceae bacterium
CAGCCGGTGGCAGGTTCGCCGGTCGATCCCCGGCTTGGCCAGCCAAATCCCGTTCAGCTCAGGTCGGCGTGGGGCGCCGGTCGGCGGGCGTGTTGGCGCAGGGCCTCGCCCGTCAGCCGGCAGATGGTCCAATCCGTGAGCCGGCGGGCGCCGAGGTTTTCGTAGAAGCGGATGGCCGGCTCGTTCCAGTCGAGCACGGCCCACTCCAGGCGGCCGCAGCCGCGTTCGTTGGCCAATTGGGTCAGATGCAGGAGGAGCGCGCGGCCGATGCCGCGGCCGCGCAGATGCGGTTTTACGAAGATATCCTCCAGGTAGATTCCGGGCCGGGCAAGGAAGGTGGAAAACGTGGAGAAATAGAGCGCGAAGCCGGCCGGTTCGGGGCCCTCGAAGGCGAGGACACATTCGGCGGCGGGATGGCCGAGCACCGGAAAGAGGGCCGTCCGGATTTTGTCCTCGGTGGCCTCGACTTCGTGCGCGAGGTGTTCGTAGTCGGCCAATCCCTGGATAAACTCGAGAATCAACGCGGAATCGGAAGCGAGGGCCGGCCGGATCGTCATCGGGCTCCAGAGTGGCCGAACGCGGCGGACCCTGGCAATGGAAAGCGACGGGCCGGTTGCCCGGACCTCACCTGAACCGAACGTTGAAGCGGTCCTGGCTCCGGTTGCGTGGATATTTCAGGTGGGATTGTCTCCATCGCGAATTCGATTGAGTAGACGCCGGATTCGCCGGGCTCACCGATGGCGGTAGGGCTAGCCGACGGTCAGCGCCAGAATGCCGAGGGCAATGGCCGCGGCCGCCCACAGGCGCAGGGGACTGGGGCTTTCTTTGAGCACCTTGGTGCCGATCAAGGCCCCGATGACGATGCTGACCTCCCGGGCGGGGGCGAGGTAGCTGACCGGCGTGAACGCGAGGGCGGTCAGGATGAGAATGTAGGAAATCGAGGAGAGCGCGGCCACGCCGAAGACGTAGAGGCGGTGCTCGCGCCAATGCCGCGCCAGTTCGGGCCGGCGGCGCAGGGCAAACGGCGTCAGCACGACGACGCCGGTTAGCGTGGTGCCGGCGTCGTAGAGGAGGGGCGCAATCGCGAGGGTGGAGACGCCGCGGCGGTCCCACAGGGTGTAGGCGGCGATGAAGGCGCCGGCGAGGATGCCCGTGCCGACGCCCCGGGGCCGTCCAGGCGCGTGGCGCCAGCCGCCGGCGAGCAGCCCGATGGCGGCCACGATGAGCAGGCCCCCGGCCAGGGCGGCCGGGCCGGGCCGTTCGCCCAAGAGGACGATCGCGGCGACGGTCGCGAGGACGGGGCCGGTGCCGCGGGCCAGGGGGTAGATGATGGAGAAATCCCCGGTGCGGTAGCCGCGCTGGAGGAAAAGCGCATAGCCGGCCTTCAGCAACCCGCTGCCGAAGATCCAGACCAGGGCCGGCAGGGCCAGGACCGGGCGCCGCCACAGCCAATAGCCGGCGACCACCGGCACGTAGAGGGCAAGGTTGACCCAACCCACCAGGATGACGAACGGCAGGCCGCCGCCGGCCTTCTTGGAGCACAGGTTCCAGGTGGCGTGCAGAACCGCTGCGATCAGGACGAGCAGCAGGGCGAGCGTGGTCACGGGGCGGGCCTTCAAACCAGCAGGGCGTCCGGCCGATGTCGATACCGGGGCAAAAATTGTGCGGGGCGACGCACCGCGGGATTGCCCCGGCGCCCGTCCGGGCCAAGATGGTCGGTTTTCGCCCCATGAAAATCCTGCGGTATCCTGCGTTCCTGGCTGGGTTGGTCCTCGCGGCGGTGGTCGGTGTGCGCGCCGACACCGGACGCGAGCGGATATCCCTCGATCCGGGCTGGCGGTTCGCCAAGGGCGAGCAGACCAGTTGGGGCGGCGCCCTTTCCTACACCGCCCTGCGTGCCCACTTTTTGGCGACGCGCGACGCGTTTTTGGGCCGGGCGCCGGCGGCGGCGACCGGCGAGGCCGAACCGACGGCGTTCTACGCCGCGCCCGACTTCGACGATCACAGCTGGCGGTCGGTCGACCTGCCGCACGATTGGGCGATCGAGGGGCCGTTCGATGCGCACGGGGCCGGGGAAACGGCGCGGTTGCCCTACGCCGGGGTGGGTTGGTATCGCCGGCATATCGCCGTGCCCAACGCCGACGCCGGGCGGCGCTTCTATTTGCAGATCGACGGCGCGATGGCGTACGCCAGCGTCTGGTTGAACGGGCGCTGGGTGGGCGGCTGGCCCTACGGCTATGCCTCGTTCGAGCTCGATCTCACGGCGTTCTTGAAGGTGGGGGCGGACAATGTCCTCGCCATCCGGCTGGACAATCCGCCGGATTCGTCGCGCTGGTATCCGGGCGGCGGCATTTATCGCCATGTGTGGCTGGTCAAGACCGCGCAGGTGCATGTGGCCCACTGGGGGACGTTCGTCGCGACGCCGCAGGTGAGCGCGGCCGCCGCGCTCGTGACGGTCCACGTGGCGGTGACGAACGACGCGCCCGAGCCCGTGCTCGCTCAGGTGCACACCGACATCTACGCGCTGGGGCCCGACGGGCGGCCGGCCGGGCCGATCCTCGCGAGTTCTCCCTTCGCGGTCGTGCTGGTCACCGGCAAGCACACGCTGCCGACCGATCAGGCGATCCTGCTCGCGAATCCGCGGGTGTGGAGCGTGCGCGCGCCCAACCGCTATGTCGCCGTGACCAGCGTCGAACGATCGGGCTGGATCTTCGACCGCTACGAAACGCCCTTTGGCGTGCGGACGATCCGCTATGACCCGGACCGCGGGTTCTTGCTCAACGGCGAAGCGCTCAAGCTCCAGGGCGTCTGCGATCACCACGATCTGGGTGCGCTCGGCGCGGCGCTCAACGGCGACGCGCTCGAGCGCCAGCTGCGCGAACTGCGGGAGATGGGCTGCAATGCGATCCGCACGAGCCACAATCCGCCGGCCCCGGAACTGCTCGACTTGTGCGACCGGCTGGGCTTCGTCGTCTTGGACGAGGCCTTCGACTGCTGGCAGACCGGCAAGCGGCCGAACGACTACCACCTGATTTTCAACGACTGGCACCAGGCCGATCTCGAGGCGCTGATCCGCCGCGACCGCAACCATCCCTCAGTCGTGATGTGGAGCATCGGCAACGAAATCCCCGACCAGGTCACGCCGGCCGGTCCGAAACTCGCCCGGGAGCTGGTCGGCATCGTCCACGCCGAGGATCCGACGCGGCCGGCCACCTCGGCGGGCGACCAGGTCGCCTCGGCCACCAACGGGTTCGGGGATGCGCTCGATCTCTACGGCTACAATTACAAGCCGTGGCTGTATGCCAGCTATCGGCGCGACCATCCGCGCAAGTTCGTGTTCGCCACGGAGAGCGCCTCGACGATCAGTTCGCGCGGCGTCTACGTCTTTCCGGTCAGCCCGGACAAGCTGGCGGGCCAGGCGCCGGGTTGGCAGATGAGTTCGTACGACCTGTACGCGCCCACCTGGGCCACGACGCCCGACCGCGAATTCCAGGGCCAGGACGACACCCCCGGGGTCGGCGGGGAATTTGTCTGGACGGGTTGGGACTACCTGGGCGAACCGACCCCGTACGGGCAGGCGGGCGATCCGGCGCGCAGTTCCTACTTCGGGATCATCGACCTGGCGGGCTTTCCCAAGGACCGGTACTATCTGTATCAGGCGCGCTGGCGTCCGGATCTGCCCATGGTGCATCTGCTGCCCCATTGGACCTGGCCCGGACGGGTTGGGCAGGTGACGCCGGTGTTTGCCTACACGTCGGGCGACGAAGCCGAACTCTTCCTCAACGGCCGTTCGCTCGGCCGCCGGCACCGGGGGCCGGACGAATACCGCCTGCGCTGGGACGACGTCGTCTATCAGCCGGGCGAACTGAAGGTGGTCGCTTATAAGGGCGGGGCGCCCTGGGCCGAAGCGACCGAGCGCACGGCGGGTGCGCCAGCCGCGATTCGCCTCGCGGCCGACCGCCCGGCGCTGCGCTCCGACGGGGAGGCCCTGGCATTCATCACGGCGAGCGTCGTCGACGCCGACGGCACGCTTTGCCCCGACGCCGATGCCCCGATCGCCTTCCGCGTGAGCGGTCCGGCGCGGATCGTGGCGACGGACAACGGAGACGCCACGAGTTTGGCCCCGTTCCAGGCCACCACGCGCGCCGCCTTCCATGGATTGGCGCTGGCCATCGTGCGCGCCGAGGCGGGCGGGGGCGGGCCGATCACGGTGACGGCGGAAGCGCCCGGCCTGGCGGCCGGTCAGGTCCAGGTGGCGAGCGGGCCGCCCGCGCCCTGAGGCGCAGCGCGCTCTTGACCGAGGGGGCGCGCCCGCCAGAACTGCGTAGTGACCTTCTTCCGACGGGTTATTGCCGTGTTCGGGTTGGCGGGCGCCCTGGGCGGATCCCTGGGGGCCACGCCGGCTGGAACCGGCCTGCCCGCGAGCGGGCTGGACGCCGTCGGCTGGGCGGCCGAGGAGCGCAACGATGCGGCCTATGCGCTCGACCAATTCAATGCGGCGCTGCGCGCCGACCCGGGCGACGCGCTGGCCTACGCCGGGCGGGCCGCCGTGTACGACGGGCAGGGGCGGTATAAGCTGGCGCTCGAGGATTTGAATCATGCGCTGCGGCTCGCGCCGGGCAACGCCTGGCTCCTGCTCGAGCGGGGCGAGTGCTACCACGACCAGGCGCTGGACGATAAGGCGCTCGCCGATCTCGACGCGTCCGTGCGGATCGATCCGACGCGCATCAACACCCGGTGGGTGCGGGGCGACGTGCGGCGGTCCCGAAGGGATTTCGACGGGGCGGAGCGGGACTTCGACGCGGCGCTCGAGGACGGCCGGGATCTGGCCGTCAGCTATCACGAGCGCGCGATCCTGCTGAGCGAGGAGCACCGCTACGACGAGGCCCTGGAGGACATCGACCAGGCGCTCGCCCTGACGCCGCGCGACGCGGATCTGTACGACCTGCGTTCGAGCGTGAATTGGTCGAGCGGCCACTATCACGATGCGATCGCCGATCTCTACGGGTTCATCCAATACGCCCCGCAGTCGGCCCTGGCCTACAACAACCGCGCCTGGTTTCGGGCGGTTTGCCCCGATCCGCATGTGCGGATCGGCGCGCAGGCGGTGGAAGACGCCACCCGGGCCTGCGAGCTGAGCCAATGGAAGGAGGGCGGCTACGTCGACACCCTGGCCGCCGCCTACGCCGAATCCGGGCAGTTCGATCGCGCGGACGAGTGGCAGCGCAAGGTCATCGCCCTGGCCGACCCCCACGACAGCAATCTGGCCGACTATCGCCAGCGGCTGGGCCTTTACCTGAAGCGGCAGGCCTATCATGAGGAGCCCCCGGCGGCCGAGCCGGAGAGTTGGCCCGCCCTCCGGTTTCGCACGTTCAAGGCGGTGTGGTCGACGGTGAACGACACCTATTTTGATCCGACGTTCGGCGGGGTCGACTGGCAGGCCGAGCGGGCGCGGTATCGCAACCGGCTGGTCGACGCGACCGACCGGGCCGGACTTCGCCGGCTCTTGACCGGCATGGTGGGGGCGCTGCGGCGCACGCATTTCACGATCATTCCGCGGGAGGCGGCGGTGTTCGATGTGAGCGAGCGCAATCGGGTGGGCTCGGTCGGGGCGACCAGTGCCGTCCTGCCGGGCGGGGCCGCGATCGTCGAAGTCAAGGCCGGCTCGCCGGCCGCCCGGGCGGGTCTGCGGCCCGGCGAAATCGTGGCGAAGATCGACGGGGTCGACTTGTCCGCGGAGGCGGCGACTCTGGCCAAGGCCGGCCTGTCCGACCAGCGCACCAAGTTGTACGTTTCCGCCCTGGTCAATTCACGGCTGGAAGGCGCGCCCGGGGTGGCCGTGAACTTGGAAGTTTTGGGCGTCGACGGCAAGCGCCGCACGGTCCAGGTGGTGTGCGGGCCAAAGCTGGGCGAATGGTCGGAGCCGCTCGGCAGTTTTCCGTCCCTGCCCATGAACTGGGAGGCGCGGCGCGATCCGGATGGGATCGCCCTATTTCGATTCGACGCCTTCCTGCCCCAGGCCATGAAGCCGTTTCATGCGCTCCTCCACCAGCTGCGGCCCGGCGACGGGCTCATCATCGATTTGCGGCAGAATACGGGCGGAATTCTCGACATGGCCCCGGGCATCGCCGGCTGGCTCTTGGCGCGGCAGCTGAGTTTTGGCACCATGCACCTGCGCAATGGCCACCACGACCTCATCGTCTATCCGCAGGCCGATGCCTTCTACGGGCCGGTGGCCGTCCTGATCGGCAGCGGGTCGGTGTCGACCAGCGAGGTGTTGGCGGCGGGCCTGCAGGAATGCCGCCGGGCCCGGATTTTTGGGGAAGCCAGCCCCGGGGCGGTGCTGTCCTCGCTTTTCCAGACGCTGCCCGACGGCGACCTTTTTCAATACGCGGTGGCCGACGTGCAGACCGCCGGCGGCGTGATGCTCGAGGGCGAGGGCGTCAAGCCCGACGAGCCGATCGCGGTCGACCGCGGCAAAATCGCGGCTGGCCGCGACAGCGTGATCGAGGCGGCGCGCCGCTGGCTCGGCCAGCAGCGGCATGCCCCGGCCGCCCGCCCATGAGTCGATTTCTATTGGCCGCCTGGTGCGCGGCGAGCCTCGCGGCGGCGGCCCCGCCGGTCCAGCCCCGATTGGACGACATTTTCGCGCGCTGGGTGGCGGCGGAGGGCGGCCCGCGGGCGGTCGCGAGCCTCGCCGTCCTCGACACCGACGAGCAGGTGTCGGCCGGGGATGCGGCGCCCTGGCTCCAACACGCGGTGCAGACCCGCGACGGCCGATTTCGGTGGGAGGCAAGCGATGCGGGCGGGAATAGTCTGGTGAACGCCTCGGATGGCCACTTGGCGTGGATCAGCGAGGACCGGCTCGGCTTCGGGCTCGTGCCCGCCGAGCGTCCGCCCGCCTGGTTGCGGCCGGACGACATCTGGTTTTCGCAGGACATCGGGCGGGCCTATCCGGACCGTCGGCTGTTGCCGGACGGCGGCCCGGCCCTCTGGCGGGTGGCGATGAACCGCGCGGCGACCGAGCGCGAAATCTGGTCGTTCGACCGGTCGACCGGCCATTTGGTGAGCGTGGACGAACTGGGCGCGGACGCCGCGGTGGCGAAGCGTTACGAGTACGCCGATTTTCGGGAGCAGGCCGGACTGGTTCTGCCATTCAGCATCCGGGTGCATTCGGCGAAGGGCCTGCTCGTCGTGACCCGGGAAGCGCTGCGGATAAACGGGGCACTCGACCCCGGGATCTTCGCGCCACCGCCCCGCCAGTTGGACGAGGCCCGGCAAATCCAGGCGGTTCTGGATCGGAACCGCCTGGCGGTCGGCCGACCGCGGGCCGGCGTCAAGACCCGCGTCATCCACCGGACGGAGGACGAGACGCCCACCGGCGTGCGCAGCCAGACGACGATCAGCTTGAAACTGCCCGAACGGATCCTGATCGAGACGGTGACCCCCGGGCTGGGCACCCGGCTCGAGGGTTACGACGGCGCGACCGGCTGGTCGCTCAGCGACATCCAGGGATTTCGCGAACTCACCGCCGACGAGTGCCTGGGACTGAGGGCCCGGGCGATCATCCACGGCGGGGCCGAGCGCTTCGACGACTTGGATCTGCGCCGGGATTTGGGATTGCGGCTGGTCAACGGCCATTCGACCCGGGCGATCAGCCTGGGGACGCCCGCTGGTCCGGTCGGCGTGTTTTGTTTTGATACGACGAGCGGGCAGTTGATCCAGTGGGACGGCGCGGTCGTGCGCGATGCGGCGACCTCGCTCGCGGTGACGATCGAATTCGACGACTATCGGGCGGTCGACGGCGAGCAGATCCCCTATATGATCATCCAGCGCAGCCCGGCGACCGAATCCCGGGCCCGGGTCGATTCGATCCAGGACAACGTTCCGCTCGACGACGCGATCTTCAAGCCCCGCCGGGCGGATGCCCCTTGATCGGCGCCGGCTTGATGTCCCACACCGACAAAATCCATAGCGGCCGGCCGTCGTCCGGCGGCGGCCGCCGAAAGGCGAAGACATCGGCCGGCATCACGCGGTCGCCGATCTGGTTGAGCGGCGTGTAGATCTCGGCGTCGCGTCCGTAGTAGCACAGCCACGCATTGATGATGTAGTGGGTTTCGACGAGGAGGTAACGCCGCTCCGGATGGGC
>CAZWMF010000163.1:0-8130 GCA_964634535.1 uncultured Opitutaceae bacterium
GCTTCGCCAACTGCCGGTATTCCGGTCGAAAATCGTGCCCCCATTCGGAGACGCAGTGGGCCTCGTCGATCGCCAGGGCCTGCACGTTCCAGGCCTTCAGGTTTTCCGCCCAGCCCTCCAGCATGAGTCGCTCCGGGGCCACATAGAGCAGCTTGAATTCCCCGTGGTGCAGTCCGCGCAGACGGGCGCGGGCCGTGTCGCCGTCCAGCGACGAATTGAGGAAGGTGGCCGCGACGCCGCTCGCCTGCAGGGCGTCGACCTGGTCCTTCATGAGCGCGATCAAAGGCGATACGACGACCGTCAGACCTGGACGGGCCAGGGCGGGCAATTGAAAGCAGAGGGATTTGCCGCCTCCGGTCGGCAGGAGGGCCAGAACGTCGCGCCCGGCTAACGACGCTTCGATGATTTCCCGCTGAAGGGGTCGGAAGGCGTCGTAGCCAAAGGTGCGTTTGAGCAGCAGCGCGAGGTCGGGTACGACGGGCATTCGGCTCTGATGATGGCAAGCTTTGCGGAAAGGCACAGCAAAAGCCGGCGAAGTCCGCGGTTCCCGCCGGCATCGCCTAGCGAAACCAGCGCAGGAGCAGTTGCAGGATGTTGAGCAAAGCCAGGATAACGCAAAGGATCTTGAAGAAGAGCAGGGGATCGCGGTCGATCAAACCCGGTTCCCGGGCCGGCCACGGTTCGACTTTATCCGGGTGGGCCAGGTCATACGCCAATTCCGAGTAATGTTGATAACGGCGCTCGGGGTCGGCCAGGAGCGCCCGATGCACCACCCCGTCGAGCCATGGCGGAACCGCCGCATTTAG
This sequence comes from uncultured Opitutaceae bacterium, assembly GCA_964634535.1. Classification (GTDB taxonomy): domain Bacteria; phylum Verrucomicrobiota; class Verrucomicrobiia; order Opitutales; family Opitutaceae; genus Palsa-1447. Next base: position 807 of record CAZWMF010000163.1, read on the forward strand.
CTTGGCCAGGCTGCGCGGCGCGGCGAAGTGCGGCGTCTGAAACCGTTCGATTTCACCATAGGGGTAGGTGCCGGTGGCCGCCTGGAACAGGGTCACGCCCATCGCAAAAATTTCGGTTCGTTCGGACAGCGGGGCTCCGGCGAAGCGTTCGGGCGCCAGATAACTGGGCGTCCCTGCCCGGTCCGCGACCGAAAAGAGCGGGGCAGCGCTGCCAAAATCCACCAGCTTGAAAATCGGCTCCACCCCCCGGCGCAACACCAGGATGTTGCCGGGCTTCACGTCGCCATGGGCCGCATCGTGCCGCAGAAAGAATTGCCCGGCGGCCGCGAGAAACCGGCCGAGCGCGATAACTTCTTCGACCGCCAGGCGGCCGCCTTTCAGCACGTCGGCGAGACTCGGAGCGTCGTGCCAGGCCATGGCATAGCAGGTGACGACGGGTCCGGGCGGCACGAACGCCTCGACCAGGCAGGCATCCCGCATTCGGCGCGCGTTCCACAATTCGCGCAGAAACCGTTCCCGCCAGCGCTCGTCGTCGCGCGCCTCGAGCCGGGGAAACTTGAGGACGTGCCGCACGCCGTCGGCGCGCGCGGCCAGCCAGACGCGCCGATCGTCGTCCAGCGGACGGTCGAGCCGGTAGTCCCCGATCGGTTCGGCGGCCCGGAGAGGGCCGGCCACGTCCAACCGGGCGCCGTCGGCCGCGCGGGACGGGCCGCGTTCGACAATTTCGATCACGACCGCGCTGATGTCGTCGAGGGTCTCGGGCGTGGCGCGCGCGCGCGCCTCCGACGCGATCGACCGGGCGCTGGCGGGGATGGCGAGCAATTCCCCGAGGCGTGTTTCGTCGAGCACGCCGGTCACCCCGTCGGAACAAAGCAGGATCGCGTCGCCGGACTCGACCGCCCAAGTGAAGGCGTGCGGCCGGACCTCGGCCGCGAGGCCCAGCGCGCGGGTGAGGACGTGGCTCTGGTCCGCGCCGTCCAGAATATGGGGTTCGGACAAGCGGACCAGCCGGCCGCCGCGGCTGACGAAGACGGCCGAGTCGCCCACGTTGAGACCGTACAGGGCGTCCCCTTCGATCACCACCACGGCGAGAGTGCAGAGCATTTCCGGCCGCTGGTAGAGCTGGGCGGACTCCTGGAACAGCCGCCGGCTGATCTGAACGGTGAATTCCTCCAGGGCGCGCGCGGGCGACCAGGCCCGCGGCCGGGCGGCATAATAGTCGAGAATCTGCGCGACCGCGGTCTCCGCCGCGGCCCGACCCGCGCGGGAGGAACCCAAGGCATCGGCCAGGGCCGCGATGGCGGCATCGTCCTGCAGGCGGGTCAGGCAGGCGTCGCCGCACGGCTCAGCGGATGTGCGCGCGAGGCAATGCTTGGTGATGACCGCCTTCACTCGTCGGCATCTTGGCCGAAGCCGAAGCCAAGCGCGACAAAACTTCGATTCCAGCCTGCATCCACCACAAATTGTGGCCGCAAATGCGGCCATACCTTCGGGACTCGGCCTTCGGCCTCGCCATCTCCGCGCTGGCGCGCTCCGTCCGGCGAACCTGGCGCCTTTTCCCCGGCGCCAGCGCTCTCAGCCTCCCTACTCTGTGCAAAAAGCACGGCTTGGTCGGCTTCGGCCGTTTTCACTCGGGGACAAAACGCCGTCTTCACCGGTTTTGTGCTGATTGCAGGCCAGGCGTACGGACCGGATCAGATACGGGCGGCGGCGGTGGCGCCCCAAGTCGAGCGCCAGCGGCTTTTCACGCGGCCAAGTCCGATGAGCGCGATCAGACAGAGACCCGAGAAGAGCAGCAGGCCCGTCGTGTAGCGGTCGGTGAACTTCTTGGACCAACCGAGGGCCATCCCCAACGCGAAGCCGCCGAGGCCGCCGCCGCAGCCCACCAAGCCGGTCATCACGCCCAGATCCTTGGCGAAGCGCTGGGGCAGAAGCTGAAAGACGGCGCCATTGCCCATGCCAAATGCGCTGGATGCGAAAAAAAAGCCGGCGGCGCACGGCCAGAGCCCGTGCAGCCGGGCCGCCAGGGCCAGCGCGATGGCGGCCGTGCCATAGAAGATGGACAGGGACCGAATGCCGCCCAGCCGATCCGCCAAGGCTCCGCCGAGCGGACGGCCAATCGCGCCGACGAAGGTGCACAGGGCCGCGACTTCCCCGGCGGCAACCGGCGAAAGGGCGAACTGATCGCGGAAGTAGATCGCGAAGATCGTGGCCAGGCCGACGAAGCCGCCGAAACTGACCGTGTAGAAGAAACAAAACCAATACGCGTCGCGTTCGCGCAGGAGGTTCCAGTAGTCGGCGAGCCGCTTGGGTTTGACCCGTTCGGGCGGCTCCTTTGAGAACACGACGTACAGCCCGAAGACCACGACCAGCGGCAGAAGGATGAAGCCGAACACGCTCTGACTGCCCCAGGCGAGCGCGAAGCGCGGGGCCAGCACCAAGTCGATCACCACCCCGAGGTTGCCGGCCCCCACCATCCCCAGGACAAAACCCTGCATTTGCGGCGGATACCATCGGCCGGCTTGCGGCAGGACGACGGCGAAACTGGCGCCGGCCACGCCGAGCAAGACCCCGAGGACGAGGGCCGCGGGCAGGGACGGAAGACCAAACCGCCAGGCCACGGCGAGGGCACCCATGACGGTCAATTGGGCGAGAATACCCGTCAATTTGGTCCCGATGCGATCGGCCAGAAGGCCGAGGGCGATGCGCAAGACCGCGCCGGCCAACGTGGGCGTGGCGACCATCAGGAACTTTTGGTCCGTGGTGAGTTTGAGCGTGGTCGATATCACGCCGCCCAGCGCCCCGAGGACCGTCCAAGCCATCAAGCTGACATCGTAATAGAGCGTTGCCGCCCACAGCGTCGGCCAGTGCCCGTAGGCTTTTAATTGACCGAGCTTCATGGCATTATGGCAGATACTGAGCAGCCTTCATGCCACGGGGGGCGCCGCCCCGTGCGCCGCGCGGTCAACTTTGCTCGCGAAATTGCCGCACCACCGCCGAAATGTCGCGGTCGCCGTCGCCGTGCTCGATCGCGCTGTTAAATAGGGCGGCTGCAGCGGACGCCGTGCGCAGGGTCAGGCCATAGGCCCGGCCTTCATCTCGGGCGTAAAGCAGATCCTTGGCCATTAGGTGCAGGTAGAAATAGACCGTCGAGTCGTTGCTCTGAATCCGGTTATAGAGGTTCTTGATCATCGGGCTGCCCGCCGCCCCGGGTAAGAGGACCTCCATCGCCTTCGCTGGGTCGATCCCCGTTCGGTCCATCCAGGCCAGGGCCTCGGCGAACGACGCGGCCTGCACGCCGGCGAGAAAGTTGTTCAGAAGCTTCACCCGCGACCCGCTGCCGGGTCCGCCGACGTGCGCGATTATCCGGCCCATCGCGTTCAGCAGGGGCCGGGCCCGTTCGAGTGTCGCCGGCTCTCCGCCGACCATGAAGATGAGTTCGCCCGCCGCCGCCTGGGGTTTGCTGCCGGTCACCGGCGCGTCGAGAAAGGCGATTTCGGCGGCGCCGGCGGCCGCATGGAGTTCGCCGATCCAACCCGGGCTGAGCGTGCTCGACTCGATCGCCAAAGCGCCGGCCTTCAAACCGGCCAGCGCCCCATTGTGGCCGAGCCAGAGACCCCGGGAGGCGCCGTCATCGGCCACCATGGCGATGACCGCGTCGGCGGTCGCGGCGGCCTCGCGCGGCGAATCGGCCCAGACGGCGCCGGCGGTGATCAGCGCTTCGGCCTTCTCCCGCGAGCGGTTGTGGACGATCAAGGGAAAGCCGGCATCGAGTATCCGGCGGGCCATGCCCGAGCCCATGGTGCCCAGTCCGAGAAAAGCGACGTGCGTGGTCATCGGTCCAGAATAGGAAGGCCAGACCGTTCGGCAAGCGGACGGCTGTCCCGCGGGCGCCGCGTCGCCGCCAATCACGGAAATCTTGTGCGCGTACTCGCCGAACGGTCGGGGAGCGGCCAATCTCAGAAAGATTGTCCACGCCGAATAACAATTTTCCGACCGCTCCGGTTTCCGGTCTGCGCCTCGGACTCTGCTGTTTATTCGATGCGCAGCCCATCCGGTTCCGCACGACGACGGCGGCGGCGTTGGGTCGGCTGCCCCGCCGCGAGCAACTCCAGCGCCTGGCGGCCTTGGCCCAGGCCAATGCCGATGCCCTGCTCGCGGCTCTGCGCTGGTGCGCCGCGCAGGGAATCGGTTCGTTCCGCATCAGCAGTTCGATTCTGCCGGTCAAGACCCACCCGGCGGTCGGTTATCGCATCGAGGAACTGCCGGGCGCCGCGGAACTGGTGGCCCGATTCCGCCGCTGCGGGGCATTCGCTCGCGCGAATGCCATTCGCACCGGTTTCCACCCCGATCAGTTCGTGGTGCTGAGTTCGCCCGACGCCGGCGTCGTGGCGCGCTCCCTCGTGGACCTCGAGTCACAGGCGGAGATCGCGGAATGGACGCATGCCGACACGCTCAATATCCACGGGGGCGGCGGCTACGGCGACAAATCGGCTGCGCTCGAGCGTTTTCGGCGTAGCCTGACGCGCCTGTCGGTGCGGGCGCGCTCTCGGCTGACCGTCGAAAATGACGATAGGACCTATTCGCCCGCGGACCTTCTACCGTTATGTCGTCAGGAGGCTCTGCCCCTGGTGTACGATGCCCACCATCACCGCTGTTGCTCGGACGCACTGAGCTTGGAGGAGGCGACGGCCGCCGCGCGCGCGACCTGGGATCGCGAACCGCTGTTCCACCTTTCGAGCCCGCAATCGGGCTGGAAGGGACCCCATCCGGAACGGCATCACGACTTTATCGCGGTCGGCGATTTTCCCCGGGCCTGGTTGGGCTGGCCGCTGACCGTGGAGGTGGAGGCCAAGGCGAAGGAGCGGGCGGTGCTGCGACTGGCGCAGGCGCTGGCCCGCCGGCGCGACGTTCGCACCTGAGCGGCCTCGGATTATCGAGCGTTCTCCCGCCCGGAAGGGCAGCGCGCCGATCCGCCCGGTTGGCTCAACGCACGAGCGACGTGCCGTCGAGGCGGTACGCTCCCGTCAGCCGAATATCCTGGGAGGAAGCTCCCACGAGCACGGTGTAGGTTCCCGCCTCGGCCACCCATCCGCGCCGGTCCGGAGCATAATAGGCGAAGGAGCGACCGTTTAGCGGGAGGCTGACACGTTTGGTTTCGCCCGGCTTGAGTTCGACCTTGGCGAAGCCCTTGAGCTCCTTGACTGGCCGAACGACGCTTGGGCTCTGGGGCGCGAGATAGAGCTGCACGACCTCGGCGCCGGCGCGGGCGCCCGTGTTTGTAATTGCGCAGTCCACCGTCGCGCCTGCGCGGCCGTCTCCGGTCACCCGCAGGTCGCTATACGCAAACGTGGTGTAGGTCAGGCCGAAGCCAAACGGAAACAGCGGTTTTACATGCTTGGCGTCGAACCACCGGTAGCCCACCAGCAGGCCCTCGTCGTAGTAGACGGTGTTGTTCACGCCGGGATAGGTGCGGGCGCCACCCTGGTGCGCGGGTTCGTCGGCCAAGGACTCGGGATAGGTGCAGGGCAGCTTGCCGCTCGGACTCACGTCACCGAAGAGCACCGAAGCCAGGGCGGTTCCGCCCTCGGAGCCTCCGTACCAGGCCTGCACGACCGCCGGCACCCGGCGGAGCCAGGGCATCACAACGGGCGAGCCGGCGACGAGCACGACGATCGTACGCGGATTGGCCGCCACCACGCGGGCGATCAGTTCGTCCTGGTGGGCGGGCAGGGCGAGGTTTTGCCGATCGGCGCCCTCGTCGTCGGCAAACGACTGGTGGGTCAATCCGCCGACAAAGAGCACGACATCGCATTCCCGCGCCGCCCGGATGGCGCGCTTCGCGAGATCCGCGGCCTCGGCTGGCGTGGCCGTGACGATTTCGCTCGTGCGCACGCCGGCCTGGTCCCGCTTTTGTCCCCAATGCACTTCGGGTTGCCGGTAACCCTGGGAGAACTCGATATTGGCGACCTGGCCCGCCCGGGCCACGATGCCCTCCAAGGCGGTCACCTCCCGGAATGCCTTGACCCCCGCCGAGTTGTGGCCGGCGGCGTAGGTGAGCACGGCATTTTGGCCGATCACCGCGATCGATTTGACCCGCGACAAGTCGATCGGCAGTAGCCCGGCGCGATTTTTTAGCAACACGATGCCTTCGGTGGCCACCTGGCGCGCAATCGCGAGGTGCTCGGGCGTATTGATCGAACCGGCTGGCCGTTCATCCATCGCGCCGCTCGCATAGAGCATGCGCAGATTGCGGCGCACCTTGTCGTCCAAGACGGAGAGAGGGAAAAGTCCCTTTTGAATGCCGTCGCGAAACGGGTCCCCCAGGTAGCAGGTATTGTAGGGCGGATGGACGCCCATCTGCAGGTCGAGTCCGTTCAGGGCCGCCTCCCGGGTGTCGTGGGCGCCGCCCCAGTCCGAGATTACCCCTCCGCGAAACCCCCATTCCTTCTTCAAAATCTGATTCAGCAAGTAGTCGTTTTCGCAACAATGTTGCCCGCGGAACTTGTTGTAGGCGCCCATGACCGCCAGGGCGCCGCCTTCCTTCACCCCCGCCTCGAAGGCCGGCAGATAGATTTCCCGCAGCGTCCGCTCGTCGGCTTCCACATTCACCCAGCCGCGGTGCAGTTCCTGGTTGTTCAGGGCGAAATGTTTCAGGCAGGCGACCGTGTGTTCGGCCTGCACGCCGCGCACGTAGCCGACCGTGATGCGCGACGTCAGCCATGGGTCCTCGCCAAAGTAGTCGTAGGTCCGGCCCCCGAGCGGCGTTCGCACGATGTTTAGCGCCGGTCCCAAAATCACCTGCTTGCCCCGGGCGGCGGACTCCTGGCCGATCACTTTCCCATAGGCCACGGCGAGGTCTGCGTTCCAGGTGGAGGCGAGGGCCATGCCCACGGGCATGGCGGTCGCAAAGTCATCGGTGCGCCCAGCCAATTCCCATGATTCGAGCTTGGTCTCCTCGCGCACGCCTTCAGGCCCATCGTCCGTCCATAGGTAGGGCACGCCCAGGCGGGGCACGCCGCCCGCCCGAAATTCGCCGCTGGCGTGAACCATCGCCACCTTCTCATCGAGCGTCATCCGCGCGAGCAGGTCGTCGATGCGCTGCTCGGTCGGCACGGCCGGATCGAGGTAAGCCGGCTTAGGCTGCGCGCCGAGCGGTGCCCCACCAATCGCGGCCAGCAGGGGGATCACTTGGAAAATTCGGTGAAGGGCGGAAGATCGCATCGAGCTTTCACGATGGGAAGTCGGATGCCGATGGCGATGCCGGATTGTAAGGCGTCGCGGAATCCAAGGCGCGTTCGTCGACAGGTCCGCGGCGACGGCA
>CAZWMF010000164.1:0-8095 GCA_964634535.1 uncultured Opitutaceae bacterium
GTCAAGGCGGAGGTGCCGCCCCAGGTGCTATTGCTGTCCAAGGTCTTGCCCTGGCCGGAATAGAGGGTCAGGTCCGGCGTGGCGAGGACGCCGGTCACGCCGAAGGTGGTCAAGGTCGGACCCACGCCGCGGAGCAGGATCGATTTCTGGTCGGATCCGCCGATGACAAAGCCGACCGTGAGCCGTTCGCTCGCGGAGCCGACCAAGCCGCGGACCGAGAGGTTGGCCAGCCGGGCGTTGGTCACGACGGTGAGGGTGGCCGGCTCGACCGCTTCCACGCCGGTCGCGTCGGAGATCACCGCGGTAAACGTTCCGGCGGCCGTGGGCCCCACCGTGTTGATCGCCAGGGTGGGCGAGGTGGCGCCCGCGATGTTATGGTCGTTGAACTGCCACTGATAGGTGAGCGCGGTCCCGGTGGCTGCAACGGCGAAGGTGACGTTGGCGCCGGCATTCACGGTTTGGTTTGCCGGGGCCGTGGTCACCGTGACCGCGTTGGCTTTGGCGACGCCGAGGAGGGCCGGCGTGGAAACGACAAAGCCCGCCGGATTGGCGAGGGCGACCACATAGGATCCGGCGTCCGAGATTTGCGCCGAATTGATCGTGTACGACGCGCTATTGGCCCCGGAGATCGGCCGGTCGTTGCGAAACCACTGGAAATTGGGTGTGGGCGTGCCGGTGGCGACGACGCTCAGGGTGACGCTCGAACCGGTGGCGACGGCCTGCGAGGCTGGTTGGGTCGTGATCGCGGGGGCGACGTCGCCGGCCGGGACGTTGCCAAACGAGCCGGACGGACCGGGCGGACGCAGGAAACCACCGATGAGTGTCCCTCCCATGCAGGGGCCGATTCCGCCGGCTCCTAGAGGCGCGAAGGCGGAGTCTGCCCGGACGGAGGCGGCCAAAACCAGACCGAGAAAAGCGAATGCAATTTTCATGGGGAAATCCTCAGGCAACCAAGTCTAGCACGCCGACTCAGAAATCAAAATCCGATGGATTGTTCCCGGTTTTGAAAATCGGAATATATTAATAATAAATGAATTATGATTTGATTTGGTCCGTGCCATGACCCGGCCGGCATCGGTCGCAGCCGAAAGAGATATTGGAAGTCTCGCCGGAATGCCGACATGATGGAGATTCTAGCCCATGTGGATCGTCCGACTTGCCCTCCGCCGGCCCTACACCTTCACCGTGATGGCGGTGGCGATTTTGATTCTCGGCTTTTTGTCGGCCTGGAAAATGCCGAAGGACATTTTCCCGTCGATCGACATTCCGGTCGTGAGCGTCGTGTGGTCGTATGCCGGCCTGACGCCCGAGGAGATGGCAAAGCGCATCGTCACGATCAGCGAGCGCTCGATGACGACGACGGTGAACGACATCGAACATCTGGAGTCGGAGTCGCTCCTGGGCGTCGGCGTCATCAAGGTGTTTTTCCAGCCGGGGACGAGCGTCGACGCGGCGGTGGCCCAGGTGACGGCCATCAACCAGGCGGTGACCAAGCAGATGCCGCCGGGTACGACGCCGCCCCTGATCATCCGGTATAGCGCGACCAACGTGCCGATCCTCCAACTGGGGGTCGGCAGCCGGACCATTCCCGAACAGGCGCTCTTCGACTACGCGCTCAATTACGTCCGTCTGGGCTTGGCCACCGTCCAGGGTGCGTCGATGCCGCTGCCGAGCGGCGGCAAGGTGCGTCAGATCGAGGTCGATCTCGATCCGCAGGCCCTGCAGGCAGATGGGCTCACGCCGGCGGACGTGAGCGCGGCCATCAATGTCCAGAACCTCACCTTGCCATCGGGGACCGTCAAGGTGGGCGATCGCGAGTACGGGGTGCTGCTGAACAACAGCCCGACCGCGGTGGCCGAGTTGGGCAATTTGCCGATCAAGGTGGTCAATGGAGCCACGATTTATATCCACGACGTGGCCCAGGTGCGCGACGGGTTCGCCCCCCAGACCAACATCATCCGTCAGGACGGCCGGCGCGGGGTGCTGGTGACGATCATGAAGACCGGTGGGGCCTCGACGCTGGCCATCATCGACCGGGTGCGCGCGGCCCTGCCGCGGGTGAAGTCGACGTTGCCGCGCGACTTGAACCTGCTGCCCCAGTTCGACCAGTCCCTGTTCGTCCGCTCCGCGCTTTACGGGGTGGTCGGGGAGGCCGTGCTCGCCGCCTGCCTGACCGGGTTGATGATCCTCCTGTTCTTGGGAACTTGGCGCAACACGGTGGTCGTGGTCGTCTCGATCCCGTTGTCGATATTCTGCTCGGTCATCTGCCTGGCGGCGCTCGGCGAGACGATAAACGGCATGACGCTCGGCGGCCTGGCCCTGGCGGTCGGCATCCTGGTCGACGACGCCACGGTCACGATTGAAAACATCGAGCGCAATCTCGGGATGCGCAAGACCCTGATACAGGCGATCCTGGACGGCGCCCAGCAGATCGCGGTGCCGGCCTTTGTCTCGACTCTGTGCATCTGCATCGTCTTCGTGCCCATTTTTTTCCTGACCGGCGTCGCCAAGTACCTCTTCACCCCCCTGGCGCTGGCGGTCATTTTCGCGATGCTCGCGTCGTATTTTCTTTCGCGGACGGTCGTGCCGACCTGCGTGCATTATCTTCTGCTGGGCCAGCCTCTCCCGCACGAGTCGGCTAGTGAGGCCGGGGACGGCTTGGGCGGCCTGATCTGGAGGGTTCACGTGCGGTTTAACCGTCAGTACGAACGGTTCCGGGCCGCCTACGCCCGGCGGCTCGACTGGTGCCTGGATAATCGGGGCTGGGTGGCCGCGGCCATGGTCGCGGTCGCGGTTGTCTCGGTGGTGCCCGCCTGGCTCCTGGGGCGGGACTTTTTTCCCTTGGTCGACGCCGGCTCGTTTCGCCTGCACGTGCGCGTGCCGCCGGGCACGCGCATCGAGGAGACCGAGCGGACCTTCACGCGGGTGGACGACGTGATTCGAAGCATCGTTCCGCCGGACGAACTGGGCAACATCATCGACAACATCGGGCTGCCCAATAGCGGACTCAATCTGGCGAGCAGCGACCTGGCCACGGTGGGCACCGCCGACGGGGACATTCTGGTTTCGCTCAATCCTGGAAAGCACCGGTCGACCTGGGCCTATGTCCGGCGGATTCGGGCGCGGCTAAACCACGATTTTCCCGATTGCCAATTCTTCACCCAGTCCGCCGACATCGTCGGGCAGATTCTCAATTTCGGACTGCCCGCCCCGATCGACGTGCAGATCGCCGGCCGGGACCGGGTCCGCGACTATGCGCTCGCCCAGGAGTTCGCCCGGCGGGTCGCCGCCATCCCCGGGGCGGTGGACGTGCACGTGCACCAAGTCGTCAATGCCCCATCGTTCGAGGTGACGGTCGACCGGACCCGGGCGGAGGAACTCGGGCTCACCCAAAACGCGGTGGCGAGCAGCCTGTTGATTTCGCTGTCCGGATCCGGCCAGGCGGCGCCCAATTTCTGGATCAGCCCGGACAACGGCGTGCAGTACCTCGTCGCCACGCAGACGCCCCAATACCGGATCGATTCCATCCCGGCGCTTCTCGACACGCCGATCGGCGCCGGCCGGGTGCCGCAGATCCTCGGCAATGTCGCGAGCGTGCGACGGGTGGAGCGGCCCTCGATCGTGAGTCACTACAACGTGCAGCCGGTGTTCGACGTGTACGCGAACGTCGACGGCCGCGACTTGGGTTGGGTCGCGCATAACGTGCAAAAGCTCCTGCCGGAATTCCAGGAAAAGCTGCCGCGGGGCAGCTTCATCACGCTGCGCGGCCAGGTCAAAAGCATGAACGAGGCCTTCGTCGGGCTCGGCGTGGGCGTCCTGTTCGCCATTCTCCTCGTGTATCTGCTGATGGTGATCAATTTTCAGTCCTGGCTCGATCCGCTGATCATCATCATGGCCCTGCCCGGCGCCCTGAGCGGAATCGTCTGGATGCTGTGGATCACCCACACCACCCTGAATGTGCCCTCGATGATGGGCGCCATCATGAGCATTGGCGTGGCCACCGCCAATTCGATCCTGATCGTGACCTTCGCCAACGACCAACGCCGGGAGGGCCTGGATGCCCGGGCGGCCGCGGTGTCGGCGGGCTACACCCGCCTGCGGCCGGTCCTCATGACCGCCCTGGCCATGATCATCGGCATGCTGCCCATGGCGCTCGGCCTGGGCGACGGGGGCGAGCAGAATGCGCCGCTCGGCCGGGCGGTGATCGGCGGCTTGCTGGTCGCCACGGTGGCCTCGCTCCTGGTGGTGCCCGTCGTCTACGCGACCCTGCGCCGCCGGGCCGGCCATCGCCCGGAGGATGCCGTGGCGGAGGAACTGCACGCGCCGGCGCCGTCCAATCCCCCTCTTCTCAACCCATGAATCTTCGTCCCTTGGCCGCGGTCGGCGCGGCCCTTGCGTTATTTCTCCAGGTGGGCTCCAAGGCGACGGCGGACGGCCCGGGCGTCGCCCGCCTGCGCGTCAGCGTGGTGCGGGCCCGGTCCGCCGCGGCCGAGCGGGCGGTCACGTTGCCGGGGTCGCTCGAGGCCTTCATCGACACGGCGATCCATGCCCGCACGAGCGGATACCTTGGAGCCTGGTTGGTCGACATCGGCGACCGGGTGAAGGCCGGCCAGACCCTCGCGAGCATCGAATCGCCCGAAATTGACCAGGAGCTCAATCAGGCCCGCGCCAATTTGGGCCAGGCTCGGGCCAATCTGATCCTGGCCAAGGTGACGGCCCAGCGTTGGCAGGGCCTGGCCGCCCAAAACGCGGTAGCGCAGCAGGAGGTCGACCAAAAGACGGCCGACTACGCGGCCCGCCAAGCCGACGTCGTGGCAGCCGAGGCGAACGTCCAGCGGCTGGCGCAAATGCAGCGCTTCGAGACGGTGACCGCGCCCTTCGACGGCGTGATCACCGCCCGGCACACCGACATTGGCGACTTGATCAGCGCGGGCAGCGGGCCGGAGCTTTTTCATTTGGCGCAGACCGAAGTCCTGCGGGCCTATGTGAACGTGCCCCAAAGCGATGCGACGGCAATCCGGGTGGGCGCCCCGGCCGACGTCCTGTTGGCGGAATTTCCGGGCCGGGCCTTTTCCGGCGTGGTCGCCCGCTATGCCGGAGCCTTGGATGCCGGCTCGCGCACGCTGCTCGTGGAGGTTCGCGTCCCCAATGCCCAGGGCGAACTCTTCGCGGGGATGTTTTGTCAGATCCGTTTCCGCCTGAGAAGCGCCCATCCCACCATCTTGATTCCCTCGAATGACGCGATCATCCGAGCCGACGGCACGCTGGTCGCGCGGGTCACGGGCGAGGACGTCATTCATCTGCAGAAGGTGATTCTCGGCCGGGATTTTGGCACGACGATCGAGGTGCTCGACGGCTTGGCGGAGGGGGATCGGCTGGTCGACAATCCGAGCGACGCCCTCGTGGACGGAGAGGCGGTGGAACCGGTGGAGGCGTCCGCGACGGGTCGTTAAGGATCCGGCGGAACGCGGAGGGTATGCGACAGCTCCGCTAAGCGGAGCACTGCGGGAGCCTTGCCAAGAACTGAGACGGGAATCGGCGCGGTCGAGAAGACGGGAATCGGCGCGGGCGTACGTTGAACAAACGGGGCGGATGGGCCGGCCGCAAGACAGATTAGGGAGAGGAATAGAGGCTATTAGATAACAAGATATAGCCTTCTCGGCCTATTACGAAGCCTGCGCTCGCCGTCGGCGCGGCGAACACGGCGCACGGGGTCGCCGTGGCCCCGGCTGGCGACGGCATGATTCTTTTGAATAGTGTCTAGTAGAATCTGTTTCCGAAGATAATGAAGGACAGATATTTAGTGTTCAATATGGCTTGACCCATCGGCGCGAATTCGCGAAACCGGGACCGCCGGCGCGGCCCGCCTGCGGGGCCGCGATGGCGAGTGCATCCGAGTCCCCCATGCCCGGGTATCTCATCGCGGATCGTCCCCATAGTCACCGAAAGCGCGGCGCCTAGCGCCAAGAAATGCGCAACCCACCCGCGCAAACCCCAGGAGAAAAGTCATGAAAACCCCCAGGTCTCTTCCCATCCTCGCCGTGGGCTTGCTCGTGTTGGCCGGCCTCGCGGCCTCCGCTCACTCCGCCGGCATCGTCATTCCATTCCACTCGCTCGATGAGACCATGGATCGGCCGGTCCAAGGCACTCTCTATCTGCCCGAGCATCCGGCGGGCCGGCACCCGGCGCTCGTCGTCGTCCATGGGACGGCGGGCATCGACGCCCGCGGCGCGTTCTATCGGGACACGATTCTCGGGGCCGGCATTGCAATGTTCGAAGTCGATTTCCGGACCGGCGTCTACACCTCGGCGGTCGACCGGCCGGCGGCCGACCTGTTCGTGCCGCTGGGCTTTGCCGCCTTGACCGTGCTGCGCCAGCGGCCCGACATCGACCCGCGCCGCATCGGCATCATGGGCTTCTCGCTCGGCGGTCACCTCGCCGTGAATACGGCGTTTGAGAAGAACCGGAAGCGCTGGCTGGGGACGGCGCCAGGTTTCGCCACCCATCTGGCCTTCTACCCGGTGTGCAAGGCGTTTCTGACGCAGCGCGATTGCCGGATGACCGGGGCGCCGCTGATCATCTTCTACGGCACGGCCGACGCCTACGGCGAGGGCGCGAACGTCCCGGCGTTCCGCGACCGGCTCGCGCAGAAGTTTCACTTCACGCCGACCCTGGTCGAATACGCCGGCGCCTGCCACGGCTTCAATCGGCCGGCGCCGCCGATGAGCTACCGGGATCCCGCGGCCATTGGCGGGCGCGGCTATATGGCCTGGAGCGCGGCGGCGGCCAACGACTCGCTCAGCCGCGTGGCGGACTTTCTGCGGCAGACGCTGCTGGCGCCGTAGGGCCGGCCGGCGCGTTCCGGCCGAAGAGCAGGCGCAGGGAATTGAGGCACACGACGACGGTGCTGCCCTCGTGGGCGGTCACGCCCACCGCCAGGGGGACCGCGCCGAGCGCGGTGGCGACCACCATCGTGCAGACCACGCCCAGGGCGATCGCGAGATTTTGCCGGATGATTCCGCGGGCCCGCCGGCTCAGGCGCACAGCCGCGAGAAAATTTTCGATCCGGTCGTGCATCAGGATCACCTCGGCCTGCTCGAGCGCCGCGTCGCTGCCGCGGGCGCCCATGGCCACGCCGACGTCGGCCGCCGCGAGCGCCGGGGCGTCGTTGACGCCGTCGCCCACCATCGCGACCCGGGCGCCCCCGGCGCGCAGTTCGCGGATCGCCGCCACCTTGCCTTCCGGCGACAAGCCGGCCCGGACTTCGTCCAGCCCGATCTGCCGGGCGACCGACTCGGCGGCGTGGCGGCGGTCGCCGGTCAGCATGATGGTGCGCAGGCCGGCCGCCTTGAGGGCGGCCATGACCGCGGCCGACTGGGGCCGGATCTCGTCGCGCAGGAGGATGCGGCCGACCACCTCCGGTCCGATGACCCAGACCTCGGTCAGTTCGGCCGGGCCGGGCGGCAGGCGCCGGGCCCAGTCGGCCAGGGGACCGCTTTCCAGGAGTTCGCGCCGGCCGAGCAGCAACTGGGCACCCGCGAGCTTTCCCGACAGGCCCTCGCCGGTGAGCGAACGGAATTCCTCGACCGGGACCGGGCGCACGCCCGCGGCCTTGGCGTGGCGCACGATCGCCCGGGCGATCGGATGCTGGGAGCGGGCCTCGAGGGCGAAGGCCATCTCCATCACGGCGGCTTCCCGGCCGGCGGGAAAACTCTCGCAGCCGGTCACGGCCAGTTCGCCGGTGGTCAAGGTGCCGGTCTTGTCCAAGGCGACGACGCTCACATCGGCCAGCCCCTCGATCGCGGCTCCGCCGCGGAAGAGTACCCCGTGGCGCGCTCCCCAGGCGATGGCGGCCAGGATGGCCGAGGGGATCGACAGCACGAGGGCGCACGGACTGGCGACCACCATGAGCGTCATCGCCCGGTAGAAGGCGGAGCGCACGCCGGGCTGGTTGGCGAAGGCCGGCAGATGAAAGCCGAGCCACCACACGAGGAACATGGCGGCGGCGAATCCGACCACCGCATAGGTGTAGCTCGTGCCGAACTTGTCGGTGAAGCGCTCGCTGGGGGCCCGGAGCTTCTGCGCCGTCTGGATC
>CAZWMF010000165.1:0-3287 GCA_964634535.1 uncultured Opitutaceae bacterium
GTACCAGCCCTGCCCGAGCGTGCCCTGGCCGAAACGCCCGCGATAGGCCGCGCCATTGTCGTTGAGGATGTCGTGCTCGCCGGGCACGTAAAACACCGTCTTGGTCCGGCAGTCCTTCAGCATCTCCTGCAAGGCGTCGAACTCGTCGTCCTCCGCCAGGTGCGTCAGGTCGCCGGTATGAATGAGAAATTCCGGCGCCGCCGGCAGGGCATTGATCCGCGCAATCGCTTCGCGGAAAGTCGCGGAGACATCCTGGTTCGCCGGTTTGCTGAAGCCGATATGGCTGTCGCTGATCTGGACGAAATTGAGGGTGCCGGCGGGCGCGGGCGCGGAATCCCCACCGAGGGTCTGGCCCAGCGCCCGCGAGGTGAGGACCCCGCCGTTCAGCGTCCACAGGACGCCGGTTCCGGCCCAGGCCATGCATTTGAGAAAACCGCGGCGGTCGAGGCCGTCCGGATTGGCGTCGTGGAGGATGTGATCGTTCATGGTGAGATTGGGTTGGGGCGCATCGCGCCTTTGCCATTGAATACGCGCCCGCCGCGCGAAATATTCCCTTCCCGGTCAAATACATGTTTTCCCGCCCCGCCGGGAATAAACCGTCCTCTTTCGGCGTTATCCCATTAATGAAAGCCACCGCGCCCCCTGAGCCGCTGACTTTCGAACAGCTCGTGCTGCCTCACTTGGATGCCGCCTATAATCTCGCCGTCTGGCTCCTGCGCGACCCCCACGCGGCCGAAGACGCCGTGCAGGACGCCAGTCTGCGCGCGTACCGCGGGTTCGAGCGTTTTCGCGGCGCCGAGGCCCGCGCCTGGCTGCTCACCATCGTGCGCAACGTCTGCTATTCGCGATTGCGCGAGCAACGGCGCCAACCCGAGGCCGTGGCCTTTGAGGACGAGCTCCACGGGGGGGCCGACGAGTCGGCGGATGCCAACGCGATTGCCTGGCGCGAAGTGAAAAGCGAACTCCTGCGCGCGGCCCTGGAGCGGCTCCCCCCCGAATACCGGGAGGTCGTCGTCCTTCACGAAATCGAAGGCTTGGCCTACCGGGAAATCGCCGGCGTCGCGGACATCCCCATTGGCACCGTCATGTCCCGCCTGGCCCGCGCCCGCCGCCGGCTGCAGACTGAAGTGCGGGCAATGACCGAAAGGGGCTCACCATGACTTGCGCCGAAGTTCAACCCTTCCTCGAAGCCCATGCCGACGGCGAACTCGATCTCGTTCGCCAGATTGCGTTGGACGAGCATCTGCGGGCCTGTCCCGAGTGCGCCCGGCAATTCCGCGGCTTGGTCGAACGCCGAACCGCCTTGCGCGACACCCTCCCCCGCTGGACGGCGCCCGCGGCCCTGCGCACCCGCGTGCTGAACGATGTCCGCGCCGAAACCCGCGCGACGCCGGCCCGGATTCCCGGCTGGTATGGGTATTGGGGCGGCCTGGCCGCCGCCCTCGCCGCCGCCCTCGCCGTCGGCTACACCTGGGGCGGCGCCCGGGCCCGCTCGAGCGCGTTGCGGGACGAGGCGATCGCCGACCACATTCGTTCGCTTCAGGTCGGCCACCTGATGGACGTCGTTTCGACCGATCAGCACACCGTAAAGCCCTGGTTCATCGGCAAGCTCGATTTTTCTCCGCCGGTCGTCGACTTGGCGGACCGGGGCTTCCCCCTGGCGGGCGGGCGCCTCGAACGCCTGGATGGCCGGACGGCGGCGGCCCTCGTCTTCCATCGTCGGCTGCACAGCATCAATCTCTTTGTCTGGCCCGCGACCACCCGGCCGGTCCCGACCGGGCCGGGCGAAGAGAACGGCTATCACGTCGCCGGCTGGACCAGAACGGACTGAACTTCCTCGCCGTTTCCGAAATCCCGGCGGACGAATTGGACCAGTTCGTCCAGGAGTACCGTCGCCGGTCGAGTTGACCCGGTCGCCGCCCGAGCGGCGGGGCCCGTCCTCACCGCACCGCCATGGCGTCGGCGATTTCGCCGATTTTCGCCCGACTTCGCTCGGCGTACTTGGTCCACCGACGCGACTTCCACCGGCGATACATCAGCAAGCCCCGCGTCCACTCATCGAGCAGCAGCGCGATCCAAATCCCCGGAAGCCCCAGGCCCAGCCTTACGCCCAGCAGCCAGGCGCAGCCCACCATCACGATCCACATCGACATCACCGCCATTTGGATGGGAAACCAGGCGTCGCCGGTGGCGCGCAGGGAACTGATGACGATGATGTTGAATACCCGTCCCAATTCGAGGACGACGGCGATCCGCAGCAAGACCGTTCCGCCGGCGACGATCGCCGGATCATGGGAAAAGCGTCCGAGCAGCCAGGGCCCCAGCGTGGCCACCACCACCGTGGCGCCCGCGACGACCAAGAGTCCCGTCCGCAGGCTCTTCAGCAGCCGGTGATAGGCTTCCTCCAGCAGTCCGGCGCCGACCAAGTGGCCGATCATGATCTCCGTGCCCAGGCCGATCGCGAAACTGAACAGCATCGCCAGGCGCTGGATCTGCAAACAATAGGATTGGACCGCGAGACTGGAACTGCCCATGCGGGCGACGAAGGTCGTCACCACCATGAACGCCGTCATGTAGCACATTTGCTCGCCGGCCGCCGGCAGCCCGATGTGGAGGATCCGGCCCACATTGTCGCGGGAAATCGAAACAAAATCGCGAAGCCGCAGCCGCCGATGAATGCGGTAGTCGAGCAGGATCCACAGGGCGACGCACGACACGCAGCGGCTGAAAATTCCCGACAGGGCGACCCCGAACACGCCCAGGTGCGGACAGCCCAGGAGACCGAAGAGCGTGATGCAATTGCCGGCCACGTTCAGCAGATTCTGGCCGAGCACGACGAGCATCGCATCCCGGGTGTGGTGGTGAGCCCGAAGCACCGCGGCGATCGAGATGTTCATGGACTCGAGGAACAGCGACCCGCCCATCCAGGTGAGGAAGGGCAGGGCGTACTTCATGAGATCGGCCGGCAGCTGCATCGCCCGCAGCATCGGCAAGGCAAAGAAGAACACGGCGGCGCTGAAAGCGGCGCCGAGCCAGGTGTTCACCGCGATCGCATTGCCAGCGATCCGGTCGGCGCCGGCCCGATCGTGTGCGCCCAGGTGGTGCGTGATGACCACGCTCGTCCCGATCCCGATGAAATTGAAGGCGATCATGAACAGGACGATGACCTGGTTGGCGACGCCGAGCGCGGCCACCGCCCCGTCGGACACGTGGCTCACCATGAACGTATCCACCGTGCCGATGAGCACGCGCAGCGTCTGTTCGACGAAAATTGGCCAGGCCAGGCC
>CAZWMF010000165.1:3297-8053 GCA_964634535.1 uncultured Opitutaceae bacterium
GAATTTGGCGGACGCGGGGGTGGTCATTGACCGAACGGGAAGCACACCGGCGGAGCCGGGGTGAAGTCAATCATCCGCGACCACGAAAAATGTTGTCCCACGCGCTGCGCGGGCGCAGCCCACCGGTTACTCGCACGATACCTGCAGGCTAGACCTCCGCACCCACCACGGATTCATGTTCTTCACGGGCAAGCCAGAGCAAGAAGAATGCCGCTGCGCACACCCCCGCGCAAACGAGGAAGACCGACCGGTAACCCAACCAGCTGGCGAGCGTTCCGAAGCACAGATAGCCGATCGCGGAGCCGATGCGATTGGCGTTGGTGTAGAGGTTCGTCGCGGTGCCCGGCTGGTTCGGGATATAGCCCTGGAAGAAGGTGATCGCGATTCCCGATATGACCGCGACCATGGCCGCGCTGAGTATTTGAATCGGATAGACCTGCCACGGCGCCCGCACTTGCGCGAGCAGCGCATAATAGGCGACGGCGATGATCACGCCCACGCGGATGAGCGGACCGGGTTTGCCGCGGGAGGCGAGCAACCCAAACAGGAGCATGAAGGGAAGCTCGAAAACCGGTGCCACGCTGTAGGCCACGCCGACCTGCGCGCGTGTTCCGCCCAAGCTCAACAGGATCATGAGGGGCAGGTCCATCATACCCATGGTCATGCAGCTGAACACGAGAACGAAGGCCGAAAAATAGCATAGCAGGTCGGCCCGGCGCAGCAAACTGAGGAGCGGCACCCGCGTGGCCGACGACGCGGCGGCCGGCGGCCGGCTGGGAATGCATAACCAGACGATCAGGAATAGCAGAAAAAAGAATCCCGCGCAGATCAGGAACGTGCCCTTATACGAATAGCGGACCATGACCCAGGCCGCGGCGGCCGGACCGATAGTCCAAGCGAGCGACAAGACGAGCCGGTAGATATTCATGTAGAGCGGCGCCTCCTCCGCCGGCACACCGTGCCGATCGATCGCCTCCCGGGCATAGGCAAACAGCTGCGAAAAGGTGATCGACGCTATCCCGAGCGCGACCGATCCGATCACGGTCAGCCAGAGCACGCTCCGAACATAAGCATAACCCGCGTAGCCGGCCGCCCCGAAAGCGCAGCCCACCAGCAGAATGGATTGGCGGCTAAACCGCGTGTCGGACCACCGGGCGAGCACGGTGCTCAGGACTATTCCGGCAACCGACGTCGTGGTCATGAACACGCCAAACGTCCAGTTGGACATCCCCACCTCGATCGTCCCGAACATCGAGTAGAACGGCGCGACGAACGAAAAGGCCAACCCGAGCACGAGGTTGCAGACCAGCACGATCGCCAGATCGCGGTGGGTCGCCAGGTAACGGGCGGGTACAAGAATACTTTGCATTCGACGGATAGTGGATGGGACGAAATCGCCCGAGAATGTTGGCTGGACGAACATCGCCGGCAAACGCGCTCTGGCCCGGCCGCCGCCCCGGGCGGCGAAGCCCATCGCGGAATCTGGGTTTCCCAAGCCGTCCGGTCAATGATCGAGGGGACCCTCGGCAAAGGTCCGTCTGCACCTAGGCCGCCGCCGTCTCAGAGAATCTCCGCCCCGCGCTCGGCCAGGAGCGTCTTGAGAACGGAGCGATGGCACCGCTCGTCCCGCTCGCAATAGCAACCCAATGAGAAATTGGTCTGATGGGACAACGCGGCCAGCAAATCGAGGATTCTCGCCGCGTCGGGTCGCTCCATCTCGGCCCGGAACTTGCGCGCAAAGGTTGCCCACGATGATTCATCCTGGGCGCGCTGCCCCAGCGCGACCAACGCCGGGCTCGGCGCCAGGTTCGGCAGCCAGACGTCGTAGAAATTCCGCGTCGCAAATTCGGCCTTCGGCACGCCGCGCGGCGGCCGACGCACCGTGCCCAGGCGCAAACCCTCGGCCGGTTTTCGCGGCGTCCCCAACTGCAAAATCGTGATCGGCATTTTCCGAGGCTTCGCGCCATTCTAGGCCCCTCTTGGGGCCCGTCAAAGGCCATTCCAGGGATGCCCGCTCCGGTTGCCGCCTTCCCGTCGGCGGCATCTCCGACCGCGCGATAGGCCCACCGATCCATCGGCCAATTTCCCGAACCGGAAACAAATGAAGGAAACCGGCGACAGCCGGTGTTATGCGCAGAGACCTCGACCCCGCATGAGTACGCCACGATTCCCGGACCCCTCCCGTTCGAATCGCCATCGCCCCCACCTGCCAGGACACCGGGGGACACGCAACCGTGGCTGGGAAAAGACCAATTCATCCGGCAATGACCTCTGAGCGCCGCCTCGCGCCCGCCGATCCGCCCTCGATTGGATCCGGCCATTCTCGCCCGCTCACCAAATTGCCCGTCGACTTGAACGAATGGCTGCGAACTGCGGCCCATAGTGCCGTGCGGCGACCGCGCACCGGCGTGTCCCGATCTTCGGCCCGCGATGGCAGCACGCCGACCGAATCCTAACCAAATCCATACTCCCATGCGCATCCTCGGACTGGGCCATCTTCTCTTCGCCGTCGGTTTGGCCGGACTCGGCGTCCTTAGCCTCTTTTCCGGCGACTTCGCATACGTCTGGCAGCCGGTTCCGGCGGGGATTCCCTGGCGAGAGGTCCTCGCCCGATGCTCGGGAATCCTGCTCCTCGGGGCCGGACTCGGCGTGCTTTTTCGACGCACGGCTGCGACCTTCGCCCTCGCGCTGACGCTCTACCTGTTGACCTGGGTCCTGCTGTTGCAGTCTCCGCGCGTCGCCCGAGCCCCGGGGGACGTGGGCGCGTGGCTGGGATTTTGCGAAAACCTCGTGCTCCTGGTCGGCGGGTGGCTCCTGTTTGCTTCGCTCGCCGGTCCCCCGAGCCGACCAATCTGGAAATTCGTCGCCGGCCAAACGGGCGTGCGCGTGGCCCGCCTCCTCTTTGGCGGATCGTGCCTCGTCCTGGGGCTCTCGCATCTCGTGTATTCCGACGGCACGGCCGGCATGGTGCCGGCATGGCTGCCCGACCGCCTCGGCTTTGCCTATTTCACCGGCGCCGCGCACATCGCCGCCGGCCTGGGTATTCTGAGCGGCCTCGTCCCCCGCCTGGCCGCGACCCTGGAAGCCATCATGATCAGCTCGTTTGTGATCCTCGTGCACATTCCCGGCGTCATCGCCGCACGGGCCAGCCGGATGCAGTGGACCATGGTGTTTGTCGCCGCGGCGCTGGCCGGTTCCGCCTGGACGACGGCGCGGTCGCTTTGCGCCGAGCCGTGGGGTTTGCGGCGGACCGCTCGAGGCAACGCGCGCCCAACCATTCCGGTGAGCTGAGAGCAGGCGCCCCCACAGGTCACTAGCTCCCTTTGGCCCAGATCGGCCCGGACGACGCGAGGTCAACGGCTCGCCCGACCTGGTCGCGGAAGGGACGGCCGGGCAACCGCCCGGACCGAGAGGCCGGGCGGTCTTCCGCGGGGAGTTGTTGATGCCACGAGCGATATGGCACTCAGCCTCAACCCGAAGCGTTCCGGGAGTCTCCGATTTCGCTGGCTCGGATGGCTCTCATCCCAGCATCGCCAAGCGGCCAATGGTCGTCTAGCGTGCTCCTCACCCCAACATCGGTGCTCGATCTCGCGATCATGAATGTCACCCGTCGAAATGCGCTGAAAGTCATCGCCGGAACCG
Organism: uncultured Opitutaceae bacterium; assembly: GCA_964634535.1. Lineage (GTDB taxonomy): Bacteria > Verrucomicrobiota > Verrucomicrobiia > Opitutales > Opitutaceae > Palsa-1447. The sequence goes on from CAZWMF010000165.1 coordinate 6,940, forward strand.
CGGCCCTGGTCGCCCTGCCCCGACCCCGGGTGGCCGCGGCGGCTTCGCTTTCGGCCGCCCCGGAAACGCCCCAGGTCGAAGGCTCGTTCCGGCATTCGGTATGCCGCTGGTGTTACGCGCACATCCCGCTGGACGACCTGGCCCGCGCAGCCAAGCGCATCGGTTTGAGCTCGGTCGAACTCCTGGAACCGGCCGAGTGGCCGGTCGTGCAAAAGTACGGTCTGACCTGCGCGATGGCCATGGGGGTCACGCGAATTCCCGAGGGCTTGAATCGCCGCGAACACCACGCCGTCATGGTGCCCGGAATGATCGAGCGCATCGGCGCCTGCGCGGACGCAGGAATTCCGAATGTCATTTGCTTCGCCGGCAGCCGCGGCGGCCTGGACGACGAGGTTGGCCTCGCCAACTGCGCCCTGGCGCTTAAGCAGATCGTGGGCACGGCCGAAAAGCGCCGCATCACCGTGTGCATGGAGCTTCTCAACAGCAAGATCGACCACCCGGACCACATGTGCGACCACACGGCCTGGGGCGTGGAACTGGTGAAGCGCGTCGGCTCGGAACGATTCAAGCTTCTCTACGACATCTACCATATGCAGATCATGGAGGGCGACGTGATCCGGACGATCCGCGAGAACCACCAGTACATCGCCCACTATCACACCGGCGGCGTCCCCGGACGCCACGAAATCGACCAAGGCCAGGAGCTCAACTACCCGGCGATCGCCCGGGCGATACGGCAGGCCGGGCACCGGGGCTTCGTGGGCCAGGAATTCATCCCGACCCGCGATCCGATGACCTCGCTCGCCGAGGCGGTCGCGCTTTGCACCGTCTGAGCGCCGCCTTTCTGGTGCACCCAGCGCCGCCCGTCGCGTCGGCCATCCCGACCGCGGGATTCCTGCCAGCCGGAGCGCGGCCGGTCTCCGGATTCGGCCCGCCTCGGCCGGGAACCAAGAAACGCCCGTGACTTCCCAGGGGATGCGCACCGTTCACCGTCGCGAAATCCCCGCGCGAGGCTTAGGTTATTCCATGATGTTCGCCTCGAACGCTGCCATCAGCTTTTCGAAATATTCCTTGCCGCCGACTTCACGCATATAGGTGGTGGAGAAGTTGGCGT
>CAZWMF010000166.1:0-7033 GCA_964634535.1 uncultured Opitutaceae bacterium
CGTCGGCGGGCGTGGGATTCAACACGACCGGCATCGTCGCGGCAAAGCTCTGGCCGAAACCTTGGGCAATCTTGCTCTCCTTCAGGGCGAGCGGGACGAGTTGCCCGCCCACCGATAGCGTCACCGAGTTGCGGTCGGGATCGGCATTCTTGATCACGAAGCCATCCGCGGCCTCGTTCACGCCGACCCAGTAACTGGTTTTCTTCGTCGGATCGTAAATATTGTACTTGGTCACACCCGCCGCGGTCATCACGCCGCGCAGTTCGATGCCGTTCGGCCCCGCCAGGGCGTCGCCGGCCCCTCCCGCGACCGTCGGCGGCAGGAATGGCGAGCGGTCCGCACCCGCGGTTTGGGCCGCGACAGGCGCCATCGCCGGCGCCCAGGCGAGGCTGGCGAGTATGACCAGATTAGCGGTTATCCGGCGGGGAGTTCCCATGAACGTCGTGCACGATGCCTGACGCGGCGGCCGCGGTCAAGTTGCGGACGGAGGGAGCCGCGGGCGGAGGGGCCTGGAGGGGCAGACCCGGGGGCGGAGTCCCGTTTTGGTGGATGACGGTCTGGGTCGGGAACGCAAAACTCAGACCGCGGGCCGACACCGCGCGCATGATCTTGAGGTTGACCCGCTCGCGCGTTTCCAGGTGCCTAGCCCAATCCGGATCTCGCGTAAAATAAACCACTTGGATCTCGAGACTCGACTCGTCGAACTCCAGGAAGTTCACCGCCACCAGATCCTGGTGCACGCCGGCATCGGCCCGCAGGAGCTTGCGCAGATCCTCCAAAATTTCCCACATTTGCTCCGGCGACGTGTCGTAGGTCAGGCCCAGGGTTTGATCGACCCGCCGCTGCGGCATCCGGCTATAATTGACGATGGAGACCGAAGCCACCGTCTTGTTCGGGATCACCACCAGCGTTCGGCCGGCGGTGCGCAGGCGCGTGGACCGCAGCCCGATGTCCTCGACCGTGCCTTCGTCGTCGCCGATCTTGACCGCATCGCCCGAATGGAACGGCTGGTCCAGCAGGACGACGAGCGAACCAAACATGTTGGCCAGCGAATCCTGCGCGGCCAGCGCCACCGCCAGTCCGCCGATCCCCAGTCCCGCGAGAAACGTTCCGACGTGCGCGCCCGCCGCCTCCAGGATGATAATGACGCTCAGCAGGATGAAAAACGTCCCGAGGGTCCGCTTGATCAGCGGCATGAAGACGGCGATGCCCATGTCCCGCTGCTTGGCGAGGCGCTCGGCGTGATCCAAAGCCGCGGCCCCCGCCGCCATCATCGCCCAGAGCAGGACGAAGGTAAGCGCGACGCGGGCCCCGATATCCACCAGCCGCGCGCTGACCGGCGAAAGCGCCAAGGTTCCGAACGCGGCGAAGACCCCGACCACGACAAACAAAGCGGCGAAGGGCTTGACCAGGGAGCTCAACACGCGTTCATCGACGCGCTTCTCGCCCCGGCGGTTGGCCAAGAGCCGCAGGCGCCAGAAAATAAACGCGGCCAGCCAGCGCCGCACGAGGATGGTGAGCAGCAGCGTCGCCGCGCACACCAGCACGCGGAACAACCCGTCGCCGATTCCCGGGAAAAACCCGTGCAGCCACCCGGCAAGATGGTCCGGTTGGTCGAGCATGCGCTGCACTAGGCTCTTGCCCGTAGCGACGATGGTTGGGGGCATAAGACTCCTAGCCGCCACGCGCCGCGAAAACCGCCGACGCGGACCGCGGCCACCGGATGGGCGATGGGATGATTCTCATGGTTGGCGCCGTTCAAAGCTGAGGCGCGGGGCGCGGACCGTTCAATCCAAAATCCGTCGCCGCCATTCGGGGCGGGGCAGCGGGCAGGTCGGGGGCGGACCGAATAGCCGGTGCCGGACCCGCCCGATTAGCCGATAACCGGCGTCGCGCAGCGGGCGCGGCACCGCGCGCAAGAGCGCTCCGGCCACCGCGGCGGCGCCGCCACAGGCGGCGAGCGCCGCGGCCACCGCATCGCTGCGCACCAAGAAATCCCGCCGTTCCGGATGCTCCCAATCCGGGACCCAGATCACGGTGGACAGGGCACCAGCGTCGATCCCGTGCCGGCGCAGATAGCTCTGTCCGGCGGCTCCCTGCAGCGGCGCGTAGTGCAGCCGCCCCGCCCGGTCGATCCGCAGCAAGAGCCGTACGACGTGGTGGCATAGCCCGCAGTCCCCGTCGTACAGCAGCACGGGATGGGCCGATGGAAGCATCGGCCCATTAGATGCGGTTCCGAACCCCTGACAAGGCGGGAGCGCGTCGCCGCCGACGCGCTCCCGCCGTTTCCTCAGGTGATCGCAATCTTGCGCGGCTTGATCGCCTCGGACTTCGGCAGGGCGACCCGCAGGACCCCGTCCTGCATTTCCGCGTGGATCTTGTCCGCGTCGACCGCGTTCTCGTGTTCGAGCACCAGCTCGTACGAGGCCTCCGGTGATTCGCGGTAGACCAGCGTCCAGCCGTCCGGCTGTTTCCAGCTGCGCCGGCCGACGATGCGAATCTGGTTTTGCTCGGCGGTGAGCTCGATTTGGTCTTTGGCGATGCCCGGCAGGAAGACGGTCAGGCCATAGGCGTCGTCCGATTCGGTGACGGTGTAGCGCGGCTTGATCGCCAGCGCCGGGGCGGCGGCGGTTGAGCCGTCGGCGGGCGCCGCGGGAGTGCGGCCCAGGTTGGGAATGAGTGTGGTGAACAGAGACATGGTTATGATGGGTTTGAGGGTTGGACGACGGCCGGTCAGGTGACGGTGACCGCCACCTTCTTCGGCTTGGCTTCCTCGCGCTTGGGCAGCGTCACGGTCAGCACGCCGTTTTCGAAGCTCGCCGACACCTGGTCGGCGCGCACGTCTTCGGGCACGCTGATCGAACGGCTGACGGCGACGGCCGATTCGTCCTCGCCGCGCGTGTCTTTGCGCGAGGCGGCGATCGTGAGGTTGCCCTCCACGATCTCGACGCTGACGTCGCCGCGGCTCACGCCGGGCAATTCGGCGCGCACATAGGTGTTGTTCTTGTCCTCGTACAGGTCGACCGGGAATTGGCTCCCCGAGGCCCAGGTGCCGCCCAAGCCACTGAGGGTGGTCTCGAACAGGCGATCGATTTCGGTTTCAAGGCCCGCCCACGGACTGCGGCCGAAGCCGAGCGCCGGGGCAAACCGGGTGGTATTGGGATAGTAGCGGATTAGTCTCATGGTATGGTTCTCCAGGAATGGATTTGCCCCGACATCTGCATGCGCAGTGCCGAAATCACGCCAAACCCAACATATTTATATCCAATACCTTGAAGACTTTCGTCGCCAGCTCACCGGGGCAAAATGGCCGCGGGTGAGACAGCGGATGAGTCGGAACGCCCGTTACCAGAGTTCGATCGGCCCCCGCGGCACGGGGATGCCTTCGGGCGCCGCCGCGAACTCCGTTCGCAGGAACGAAGCCACCATCGGCGCGGGGCGATAGGCCGGCTGCAATTCGCCCTGCGCGTCGCAGAAGGGCGCTCGCCAGGCCACGTAGTCGGCCACCACCCGCTCGAAATCATCCCGCGAGCGGATCCCGATGACGGCCTGCTTGAACCGCTTGGCCGGTCCGAAGCGCTTGGCGTACCATGGGGCCACCTTGCGGAACAGTCGGGCGCCGTGCTCCTCGCCGTAGAACGCACAGTACCGTTCAAAATGCCGCCGCATCACCCGCAGCCGTTCCGGGAAATCCGGTTCGGGATCGAGCACGCCCGTGCGCAGGTACCGCTCGGTCCGCCGGAAAATCCACGGGTCGTAGAAAGCCCCGCGCCCGATGCTGACGCCGGCGCAGCCGGTCTGGTCGAGCATGGCGCGCGCGGCCTCCGGCGTGGTGACGTCGCCGTTGCCCACGACGGGGATCGTCCGCACCGCCGCCACCACCGCGCGGATACCCGCCAGGTTGACGGTCCCGCCAAAACCCTGCGCGCGGGTGCGCCCGTGGACGAAGAGCGCCGCCGCGCCCGCATCCTCCAGCGCCCGCGCCAGGTCCGGCGCGGTGATATTCTCGTCGTCCCAGCCCAGCCGCATCTTGGCGGTCACCGGAATGCGCACCGCCGCCACCATGCCCCGGATCAAATCGGCGGTCTTCGCCAATTCCGTCATCATGGCCGAACCGCCGCCGATCCGGGTGACCTTGCGCACCGGACAGCCCATGTTCACGTCGACCGCCTGGACGCCCAATTCCTGGCACCGGATCGCGGCGTCGCGCATCTCCTCGGGCACGCTGCCGAAGAGCTGCACGGCCAGCGGCCGGTCGGCCGGTTCGGTCGCCACCAGCCGCAGCGCCCCGGCGTGGCGCTCGAGCAGCGAGCGGGCGTTCACCAGATCGGTGGTCGCCCAGCCGAGCCCCCCCAGCTCGCGCACGGTCAGCCGCATGGGCAGATTTGTGTATCCGGCCAAGGGCGACAGAAACAGGTTCGAATCCAGCCGGTGCGGTCCCAGGTGCATCGCGATCGTCCACGCCCCGGCCGGCGGGTCACCCGACCGCGCGCTGGAGCCGGCCCAAGGCCTCGACCAGCGTGGCCCGGGGGCAGCCGAAATTGAGCCGCACGTACTGCGCCCGGCGGGCGCCAAAGGCCACGCCGTCGCTCAGCCCCACGCCGTGCGCCTCGAAGTGCCCCGCCGGATCCTCCAGGTTCAGGTCGATCACGTTCAACCAGGCCAGGTAGGTCGCCTCGACCGGCGCCTCGAGCTGCAGGCCGGGCAATTCCCGCTCGAGGAAGGCGGCGAGAAAATCGCGGTTGCCCCGCAGGTACGCGAGCAGCGCCTGCCGCCACGGTTCGCCCTCCCGGTACGCCGCCTCGCAGGCGGCGTAGCCGGTCGCCGTCACTTCCGCCACGATGCCGGCCCCCGCCTGGACGAACCGGCTGCGCAGGCGGGCATCCGGGATGATCGCGAAAGCCGCGCCCAAGCCGGGCATATTATAGGTCTTGCTCGGCGCCATCAGGGTGACCGTCCGGATCGCGACCTCCGGGTCCAAGAGCGCGACGGGAAAATGCCGGTGGTTCTCGAGCAGCGTCAGGTCGCAATGGATCTCGTCGGAACACAGGATCAGCGCGTGGTTGGCGCAAAACTCCGCCAGCCGCCGCAATTCGTCCAGGCGCCACACCCGGGCCACCGGGTTGTGCGGGTGGCAAAAAAATAGCAGCTTGGTTTTCTCGGTGACGGCCGCTTCGAGGGCCCCCCAGTCGATCTCCCACCGGCCCGGGGACCCGCCGGGGCCGGCCGCCAGCCGCAGCGGCACCGGCCGCGACACGCGGTCCTGGTTCTTGGGCGCGGTCAGGAACGGCGGATAGACCGGCGTCAGGGCAAGAATCTCCTCCCCGGGCCCGGCGAACGCGCGCGCGGTCACGTTGAGTCCGCACACCAAACCCGGCAGCCAGACGATCCAGGTCGGATCGATCCGCCAGCCGTACCGTTCCTCCATTCCGGTCACCACGGCGTCGATGGTCGACGCGACGGGCCGGGCGTAGCCAAAGACCCCGTGATCGGCCCGCCGCCGCAATGCCTCTCCAATGGCGGGCGGCGAGGCGAAGTCCATGTCGGCCACCCATAAGGGCAGCACGTCCCGGCCGGCATAGCGCTGCCACTTCTGGGAATCGGTCCCCCGGCGTTCCACGGGCGCATCGAAGTCAAAGCGGCTCATGCTGAGTGCCCGCAGTCTGCCCGATCGGTCGGGGCCGGCGCAAGGCCGTTGCGCGCCGGCGTCTCAAGGCTTGGATTGCGAACCCAATGGTGAATAATGCGCCCACCGCATGCTCGCGATCGCCGAATTCTGGGCGCTGGTTTTTGGGACCGTGGTGGGCTTACTGCCGATCATCAACCCGCTGGCCAGCGCGCCGACTTTCCTCGCGATGACCGAGGGCGATTCGGAGGAGCGCCGGCTGGAACAGCTGCGCAAGGCCTGTTTCTTCATGGTCGCGATCCTGGTGGCGTTTCTGATCGGCGGAACCTTCATCATGGCCTTTTTCGGGTTCTCGATTCCGGGGTTGAGGATCGCCGGCGGCATGCTCGTGGTGGGGATCGGCTGGAATATGCTGATGGGACCGGGGGAGGGGCAGCGGGAGCACGCCAATCCCGAGGCCCGGGCCAAGGCGGACGTCTCGTTTTCGCCGCTGGCCATGCCCATGCTGAGCGGACCGGGCTCGATCGCGGTCACCCTCGGGTTCACCTCGCTCGCCACCCGGTGGTGGGACTATGTGGCCATTATCATCGGGATCGTGATCGTGGCATTCATCTCCTATGGCGTCCTGCGGGCCTCCACCCGCGTCGTGCGGGTGATCGGCGTCAACGGCATGAACGCGCTGACCCGCATCATGGGCTTTCTGCTCGTCTGCATCGGCGTGCAGTTCGTGGTCACCGGCGTGGTCGGCGTGGCGACCTCTCCCGAGGTCGTGGAGGCCATTCGCCGGCTCCGCTGAGCCCCCTCAGACGGCCGGAGGGGCGGTGGCCGAGCGGATCACCGCTTCCACATCGTCGGCCGTAAAGGGTTTCGAGAGAATCGCGCGGGCGCCCAGTTTCTTTGCCATGCGCAGGTAATCGGAACCGGCGATGCGGCCGCCGCCCGAAATCGCGACGATCGGCGTCGCGCGGTGGGTGCGGCGCACCTCGCCGATCAGCTCCAGACCGTCGCAGTCGGGCATCAACAAGTCGGTGATGATCAGATCGAAACTCTGGGTCTGCATCTCGGCGAGCGCCTTGCGTCCATCGGCCACGCAGACCGGGCGATGACCCAACTTCGTGAGAACAATGCGCAGGGCATCGCGGATGGTGGCCTCGTCGTCGGCCACGAGAATGGAAAGCGCTGACATGGACGGCTGGGTGCACATTGGCACGGATACGCCAAGAGGGAAGCCCGTTCGTGCAGAATGGGCGATATCTCCGCGATTGCGGGAACATCCGAAGGCCATTTTCGTCCTTTCGCTTCGGCCGCGGGTTTGTCAGCTTCATACCTCGCTGCATTCATGAAACGCTCCTCCTTGGTCATCACCGTTCTGCTCGCCGCGCTTCCCTGCGCCGGTTGTTCGCACAT
>CAZWMF010000166.1:7043-8043 GCA_964634535.1 uncultured Opitutaceae bacterium
CATCCCATTTATAGGCAAAAAGAAACAGACGACGACCAAGCAGAAGCTCAATCCGCGCGTCGCCACTGAGGTGGAGAAGGACTTCGAAAGCCGCTGGGTCGAGAAGCGGTCGGCCGAGTTGGTGTCCCAAGGGCAGCCGGAGGATGCGGCGCGAACCCAGGCCGTCGGCGAATTTAAGCAAAAGTTCGCGGCGACATCGATCGCGCAGACCCTGCCTTGAGCGCCGCGCCCGAGGCACGGCGAACACGCGGCGGTGGGGTGGCCCGCGACCGAGGCTTGAACCGCGACCACAAGGTCTCCAAATCTTGACCATGCGCTTCCCCTTCTTGCTGGGCGTGTTGGTCGGTGCGGCGGTCTGGACGGCGCCGGCGGCACGGGCTCAAGCCGAAAAGCTGTCGCCGGACGATTACGACTACGTCTACAAGACCTGGCCCAATGTGCAGAAGACGTCCACCGGCATTCGTTACCTCATCGAGCGGCCGGGTAGCGGGAAGCCGCCTGGCCCGGGCGACCGCGTCGCGGTCCTTTACGAGGGTCGCCTCCTGGATGGCACGGTGTTCGACCGGGAAATGGACCCGCACCGGCCCTTTGTCTTCCGCGTCCGCCGGGGGACCGTCATCGAGGGCTGGGACGAGGTGCTGCAACTCATGAAGCCTGGGGAACGCCGGTTAGTGATCATCCCGGCGGAGTTGGCGTACGGCTCGCGCGGCAAGGCCCCGACCATTCCGCGGGACGCCGCCCTCGTTTTTGATATGGTGCTCTTGAAAGTGATCGAGCGGGAGCCGCCGATCGACCCCTAGACGGCCGCCATTCAGAACCGGCCCCAGTCAGACCGCGGACGGGCCGCGCGGGGCCGGTCAACCGAAGGTTCGGCCGCGGCGGCTCGATCCGCCGACCAGGCAATCCGGGCAGCCGATGCCGTCCGACCCCGGGCACAAAAAAGCGGAGCCGGTAAAGGCACCGCTCGTTCATCAAAAAAACCGTTTGGATTAGTAACGGC
>CAZWMF010000167.1:0-8011 GCA_964634535.1 uncultured Opitutaceae bacterium
AGTGGACGCCAATCTGATCCGGTTTGTCGTTGGGTCGCGGTGCCGGCTTCGTTCAGGTCGTATGCGTGCCGCTCAAGAAACTAGAGGAAGAGTGCGGCCGGAGGCGTAGTATGGCGTCGGCGGGATGGGAAATTCACGCGATGAAGGGGTATGCGCGGGTGCCGAGCCAAAATGGGACCGATCGATTTGCCCGCTTCAGTGGCACGTGCCGGCCCCGGGTCATTCTTAGCGCTGGGCGGTCGGATCAAATCGGTCCGCCGCTGGGGGTGTTGTCGAATATCCGACAGGTGCGTCGGAAAATTTTACGTATTCTTACGTATGCCCGGAGGGATTTAATTCTGGAGTCATTCGGGCAAAGTCATAAGAAAATATTAATCAAATAATTATAGATGCTAATGATTCCTTGCTGGGCGCTGGCATTTATTTTGCTGATAGAAACGTACTTCAGAAATTTCCCCGCCCATTAGAATCATTGACGATGAAGATATATAATGACCTAGCAATAAATTGCTTACGCCGCCCGATTTCCCTCGCGGTTTTGGCGTTCGCACTCGCTTCAACGGGATTGGCCAATACGACCTATCTCACCGATTTCACGAAGGATAATAATATATTCACGAATCTGAACGAGCAGTATCCGACGACGGGCGTCGGGGTGCCCGGAAGTGGCGTCGGAACGGCCAACGCGAGCTTCCTCTTCGATCCGAGCGCCTCGGCCGTTATCACGGCCGGTTACGCGCCGAATTACGTCATCGGCAGCAATCAAGTGAACAATGGGATCGACTTCAAGCTGACGTCGAACTCGACCGGCCAGGACTTTGCCCAGGTCGGCCCGGGAGCCTATTCGTCGGTCATCCTGACGGCCAATCTCGACGATGTGACCAATGTCTATCTTCTGATGGGCGCCTACGACGGCGTCTCGACGAACGTCACGTTCACCGGCGCCAACAGCGCCACCGAGTCGTTCAACAACATATCCATCCCCGATTTCAACGGCGGGTCCATCAACTCGGGTGGCACGGGTTTTACCGACCAAACGGTATTTCAGGTGCAGGACGTTGGTGCCGGTGGCACCGGGAACTCGACCAACGGCGCGTACAACCGGTATGGCCTGACCGAAGTCGGATTTACGCTAGATTCCTCGCTCAACAGCCAGGAACTGAGCTCCATCACGATCACCTCCAATGGGTATATGACGCTTCTTCTGGGAGCCACGGCGGTGACGCCGAACTCGGTTTCCTCCGCGCCCGAAGCGACCTCGACGCTGGCACTATTGGTTCTCGCCGGGATCGCACTGCTCGGCGGGCAATGGACGATCCGAGCCCGTTCTTGGCAGAGCTGAATTCTGACGACGCCGGCGAGCCCGTTCGTGGGCTCGGGCGCTCGATTTGACCGATCTCGGCGTTGGCATCGGGCGACGCCGAGATTTTTTTGTGGGGCGACGACTGCCGCATAGGAATCCGATCGTCGGCCAGCCGCCGGCGTCAGTTGCGGTCTTCGGTCGGTTTGACGTGGACGATCGCGGTCGTGCCCTTGTTCTCCTCGGTCTCGAAGCGGAGGATGCCGCCTTGGCGGGCGAGAAGCCGCTTGACCAGGGCGAGGCCAATGCCGAGGCCCTGTTGCTCGTAATGCTTGCGGTCGAACTGCACGAAGGCGCCGATCTGCGTGACCTGTTCGGCCGTCATGCCCCGGCCGCGGTCCTCGACCCGCAGGGTGGGCCGGCCGTCCTCCGATTGCCAGCGCACTCGGATCGGGCTGCCGGGAATCGAGTAATGGCAGGCATTCTCGACCAGATGTTCGATCACCGTGCGCATGTCGGCTTCGTGAACCCGGGCCGCGACCGGGTCGACCGAAACGAACAGGTCGGACTCCCGATCGGAATTGCGCGCGGTCGTGACCGCGGTGTAGGACACCAATTGCCCCAGACTGTCGCCGGATAGCGCGGGCGGCGGCGGCGGCCGATCCTGATCGGTCGTCGTCTCGAAGCGGACGAGCTGCAGATAATTCATGAGCGTGCGGTGCAGACGCTTGGCGCAACTCTCGATATCGGTGAGCATCTGCTTGGTCTCATCGGGGCTCAAGCGGCCAAAATCCTCCTTGAGGATCTCGGCGAAGCCCAGGATGCCGTTGAGGGGGGTCATGAACTCATGCGGCAAGGTCGCGCCAAACAACTCGGCGTGGCGGCGGAGCATGCCGTCCTCGAGGCGTCGGTAGATGTTGGCGCGTCTCAGGCGGGCCTCGACGCAGATCCGAAGCTGGCTGATTTCAAAAGGCTTTGGCAGGTAGTCGTCCGCTCCCAGGTTCATCCCGTCGCGCTGGGTGTTGAGGAACTGATTGCCCGTCATTAGCACGATCTGCCGGTTCGCCAGCGCCGGATCGTTGCGCAATGCCTGGAGGACGGCGCGACCGTCCATTTCGGGCATGTTCACATCGCAAAGGATGAGATCGGGCAAGGCCTCCTGGGCCAGGCGGATGCCGGACGGTCCATCGTTTGCGCAAATCGTCTCGTAACCAAATATTTGCAGAGCAACTTCGAGCGTCCGACGGAGCGCGGAGTCGTCGTCGATTACAAGAATCTTGGCCATTCGGATGCGTGAAAGTTTGCGGCGCGGGATCGAGCCTATGTCGTTATCGTCACGTTCGTTTGATTTTGATCCAAAAATCGTCCGACAGGGAAACCGGAAGCGTTCGGCCAGAGCGGTTCCGAGGCGGTCGTCAACGACCTAAATGAGCCCAGGGCTTCGCCTTCGGTCATTTCCGTAGGGTGTTTGGCCAATGGTCACCGGGTACGATGAATTCTTCCGGCCAAAAGGCAAACGGCGTGCCGGCAACCGATTGACCTGGGCCCCTCGGAAACCCCGGTCCCGATGCATCGAGCGTCCCGGGCGGGCGCCTCGCCGCTTCGCCGCCAAGGGGGTGAGGGAGGTCAGCGGCGGAGGGATCGCGTACGGTGTTGGCGACGAGCCATTTCGTCGCCCCGGGCGAGCGAATCCGTGCCAGCTCCCGAAAAACGCGACGGATTCTGGCAACTGTTTTCCCTATTTCCCTCCGCGATGTACTCTAATTTGACGCTGGTAGAGAATTAAATTTATAGTCGATGCCTGTCAGGCGAATCAAAGAGAATTGATATTGCAACCGGTCCGTCGCCCTGCCTGAAAGAGCGTTTTTCAGATGGCTCGCATCCTTGTCATCGACGATTCCTACTCCGTTCGGATCACGCTCGACTACTGCCTGCGCGCCGCTGGTCATGACATTATTCTCGCAGAGGATGGTCCGGAGGGCCTGCGGCTGGCGGCGGAGAAGGACGTCGACCTCGTGCTGGCCGACGTGAACATGCCCGGCATGAATGGCGTGGCCGTTTGCCGGGCGCTCAAGGGCCATCCCGACTTGCAGAGCCTGCCGGTTCTCCTGATGACCGGCAGCCCCTCGCGCGAGGCGGTGGGCCAGGCGGCCGCCGCCGGCGCGGGCGAAGTCCTGCGCAAGCCATTTGTGATCGCGGATTTGGTCGGTACGCTCGGCCGCTATCTGGCGGCGGACAACTCGGCCGTTTGATCGGCGTGCGCGCGAGGGTGTCCCGCCCGGACGGGTCCGCCCCGTCCCCGCTATCGGCCGGATTTCGAGGAATACAGGGCGACCAGGGCTGCGCCAATCGCCTGCGACAGTTCGCCCAGCGTGGCCGGGACGATCTTCATGTTCGCCCGCTGGGCCGGAAACAGATAGGGGAGGGCGGCTTCGCGCAGCTGTTCGAGGTAGCGGTGCCGGAATTCCGCGGTGGTCGCCTCGGGGTCCATCAGGCCGCCGCCGATCACCACGATTCCGGGGTCGAGCGCCATGGCGAGCGTGGCCACGTGCAGGCCGAGCGCCTTGGCCTGGAAGTCGAAGATTTCGACGGCGAGCGGATCGCCCTGCTGGGCCCGGGTGCGCAGCGATAGCACCTTCTCCTTGGTCGAGGCCGTGGAGCGATGGAGCTCGTGGTCGGGGTATTTCTCCAGGGCGTCCTGCAGCAGATGGGGCAATCCGGAAATCGCGGTGTAAGCCTCGATGCAGCCCCAGGTGCGGCCGCAGCCGCAGGGGTAGGGACGCTTGCCCAGCACTTGGAGGGCGGCCGGCATATGGCCGGCTTCCATGCCGGCCAGATTGTCGCCGGCCAGCGGCAGCCCGGATTGATCGATGAAGGCAGCGCCCAAGCCGGAACCCGGCGCCAACATCACGACGGATATCTGCCGGCCGGCGCGCACCTCCCGGGCCTCGGCCACCCCGCCGAAATCCCCGTCATTGCCGACATGGAGCGGGATGGATCGGCCGGCGGCTTCGGCGAGCGCCTGGGAGTATTCGGCATGAAAATTCCACCCCTCGAAGTTGGCCGGCAGGTTCGCGGACCGATCGAGGACGCCGTAGCTGCGATACGGCCCGGGAATCGCCAAACCGACTCCACGGACCTGGCTCCACGCAAGCTGGTTTTCCGCGAGAAAACCGGCGGCCCCTTCAACCCAGCCCTTGACCACGGCGGCGGTTCCTTCGCTCGCCTGGGTCCGGTTTTGCCGCAGGCGCCGCGAGATCATGGAGCCGTCCTCCCAGACTCCGCCGGTCTTGAAGGTCGTCGCGCCGCTGTCGGTCCCGATAAAGATAGGGGGTTGATTCATCGCCCCCACGCAAGCACGAAGCGACCGCCTTGGTCAATGCGCCGCACAGCTATAATTCGTGTTCGATCCGGGGAAAGACCGACAAGAGAAAGGTATCCAGCCGGCGCAGCCAGCTGGCGGGCTGGTGGTGGCGGATGGTCGGCACGCCGTCCACCGTGCCGGACCAGGCGATCCGCGATTTCGCATCCAGGCTGAGTTTCCAGCTGCGATCCGGCGCCAAATCGGCGGTGATATCGGAGGCCAGTCGGTCCGCCAGAACGGTGCTGTCGATGATCGCGGCGATTTCCGTGTTGAGGTAGGCCGAGCGCGGATCGAGGTTCAGGCTGCCGATCCAAATGCGTCGCCGATCGAAGACCATGACTTTGGAGTGCAGCGTGTCGTACGAGCGGCCCGAGCGGTACCAAGGGCGCTTGGCGCCCGGTTGGGTGGGCGGAGTGAGTCGATATTCGTACAAATCGACGCCCGCCTGCAAGAGCGGACGGCGGTAGCCTTCATACGCGCAATACACGAGCGGGACATCGGTCGCCGAAAGGGCGCAGGTCAGCATGGTCACGCTCACCCCACGCTCGCGCAGGCGGCGAAAGGTGGCGATGCCTTTGCGGCCCGGGATGAAATAGGCCGCTTCGATCAGGACCGCGCGTTGGGCATGGGCCCATTCCTGGTCGAGGCGGCGCGCGAGCACGCTTTCGCCGCCGGTCGATCGGTCCGAAGCCGGCGGATCCGAGACGATTTCGCCCGGCGCCCACACGAGGGTGGCCCCGTCCTGGATGAGTCCCGTCAGGTAGTGGCCGCGCAGGGCCTGGTATTGCCGCTCGAAACCGGCCGCCTCCTGCGCGCGGGCGCCGATCCGACGCATGGTCGCGCCGACTTTGGCCAAGCTGGGCGGGTGGCGCACGAAGGCGCTCGCGGGCATCGCCCAGGCGCTGTTCCAGTATTCGTCGAAGGCGGCGGAAGCCGATCGGGTGGCGGGGCCGGCGCAGATGACATCGAAGTCCCGGAAGGAGTTTGCGCTTTCGAGGTTGAAGTAGTCGTCGCCCACATTGCGGCCGCCGAGAATCGCGAGCGCGTTGTCGGCGATCAGCAGTTTATTGTGCATCCGGCGGTCGGTTCGGCCGAACGTGAGCGCATAGGCCGGCAGTCGCGCCCAGCGCGCGCGGATGGGCAGCGGGTTGAACACGCGAACCTCGATATTGCGGTGCGCGCACAGCGCGGCCAGTTCCGCATCGTTGCTGACGTTGTAGTCGTCCAGCAGAAGTCGGACGCGGACGCCCCGGTCCGCGGCCGCGATCATGTGCTGGAGGAGCAGGCTGCCGGTGGCGTCGGAGGCGTAGATGTAGTATTGGGCGTCGAGAGTGCGTTCCGCCGAATCGGTCAGCGCCAGGCGCGCGACCAGGGCCTCGAGGCCGTCGGCCAGCAGGCTGAAACCCGACATGCCCGGATGTGCGCGCTCGGGCGCGGCGAGAACCCGGCCCAGGTGAGTGCTGCCGGTATCGGCGAGCGCCGTCGAGGGGATCCGATGCGGGGTCGGACCGAACGTGGCGCACCCGGCCAAACCGAGCGCGGCCAGCCCGAGCCCCCAGGCCCGAATAGTCCGACGGATCGTCGGCCAGATGGGCGCGCCGAAACGCGCCGGGATGGAAGTCGGCTCCGCGACGGGGTCCAGGTCGGCCGGCCGTCGGTTGGTCCGCCCGGGCGTTGGGCCGATGGAAGCAGGCGGGAGGCTGGGGTGGGGGCCAGCGCCGTGGATCACCCTTGGGGGCCTTCCGGACGGGCGAGGTCTGGGCACGTCATGAGCCATTTGGGTGGGGAGACGAAAGACAACTAAATGGTTCAAGACCCTAAATTTGATGTCGCTCTGTCCGTCGGCTTCAAATTTATAAAACGGAACCACCTTTCGCCATGCGCATCCTCGTCACCGGCGGCGCCGGATTCCTGGGCTCCCACCTTTGCGACCGGCTTATCGGCGATGGTCACGATGTCATTTGCATCGACAACCTCTTCACCGGGACGAAGCACAACATTGCGCATCTGCTGGGCAATAGGCAGTTTGAGTTTGTCCGGCACGACGTGATCGACCCGTTCAAGTTTGAGGTCGATCAAATTTACAACCTGGCCTGTCCGGCGTCCCCGCCGCACTACCAGTACAATCCGATCAAGACGATCAAGACGTCGGTGATGGGGGCGATCAACTGCCTGGGCTTGGCGCGCCGGGTGAGGGCCCGCGTCCTGCAGGCGAGCACGAGCGAGGTCTATGGGGATCCCGAGGTGCATCCGCAGACCGAGGCTTATTGGGGGCACGTCAACCCGATCGGCAAGCGCTCCTGCTACGACGAGGGCAAGCGGTGCGCGGAGACGTTGTTTTTCGATTACCATCGGGAGAACAAGATCGACATCCGCGTGATCCGAATTTTCAACACCTACGGCCCGCGCATGCATGAGGCCGACGGACGGGTGGTTTCCAACTTCATCGTGCAGGCGCTGCGCGGCGAGGATCTGACCATCTACGGCGATGGGACCCAAACCCGGTCGTTCTGTTTCGTCGACGACCTCATCGACGGCATGGTCCGCTTCATGGCCCAGACGACGACGCCGGGTCCGATGAACCTCGGCAATCCCGGGGAATTCACCATGCTCGAACTGGCCGAACAAATCCGAAAATTGACCGGCAGCCGCTCCCAGATCGTGCACCGGCCGTTGCCCGCGGATGACCCCAGGCAGCGTCAACCCGATATCTCGTTGGCGCGGAACGTGATTGGTTGGGAGCCGCACGTGCCACTCGAGGAGGGTCTGCAGCGGACGATCGCCGACTTCCGCGCGCGGTTCCAACCGGTGCGCTAGGCCGGTATTTGTCGTTTGCCAATGCTCGGGCCGGACCTATTTTTGGCCCTTCACGCTCATGTTTTCATTTCTGTTTAAGCGCCTCGCCGGACGGCATTACCGAAAGTTCCTGGAGAGCTGTCGTCCTATCGTGGTTAAAATCAACGAGATCGAAAAGGGCTATCAATCCTTGAGCGACGAGGAGCTGCGGGCAAAGACGCCGGTTTTTATCGAGCGGCACAAGAACGGGGAAACCTTGGATGACTTGCTGCCGGAGGCGTTTGCGGCGGTCAAGAATGCGGCCCGGCGGATGAGCGGCCGGAAGATCATCGTGTGCGAGCACGAATTGACCTGGGACATGGTGCATTTCGACGTCCAGCTGATCGGCGGCATCGCGCTTCACCAGGGCAAGATCGCGGAAATGGCGACGGGCGAAGGCAAGACCTTGGTCGCCACGTTGCCGCTTTTTCTCAACGCCCTGACCGGCCGGAACAGCCAGTTGGTCACCGTCAACGACTATCTGGCCCGGCGCGACTCGGAGTGGATGGGGC